>JABDJZ010000042.1 GCA_013003255.1 Rhodothermales bacterium | reverse complement strand
GCCATCATCATTGTGACCGGCATGTCGCTGGGCGTTGCCATCCTGGCGGCGAAACTCCTTTCGAAACGGGCCAAGCATCGGCTCACCAACCCGATGCGGGAGGGCCGCTAGTCATGGATACCATTCGTTCTTTCATCGAGGTCTTCTCGGTATTTGTCCTCCCTCTTCTGATCGTGGGATTCCCCTTGTATGGGCTCTACAAGAAGGTCCCGGTCTACGAGGAATTCGTCGAGGGCGCCAAGGGCGGTTTCCAGGTTGCGATCACCATCATTCCGTACCTGGTGGCCATCCTGTTTGCCATCGCCATGTTCCGGGCATCCGGCGCGCTGGAGTTTGTGATCGACGCGCTCCGCCCCGTCCTGGCACTCATCGCGGTGCCGGCCGAGGTGCTCCCGATGATGATCCTAAGGCCGTTGACCGGCTCGGGGTCGGCGGCCATTGTGTTGGACATGATCGCCCAGTACGGTCCCGATTCCATTCTGGTGAAGATGGCCGCAACCATGTTCGGAAGCACCGAGACCACGTTCTATGTGATTGCCGTGTACTTCGGGGCGGTCAACGTCAAGAAGACGCGCCATGCACTCTCGGCCGGGCTCATCGCAGACATCTTTGCCATGTTCATGGCCATCTACGTGGTCCAACTGCTGTTCGGGTAGGCAGCTGGGGGTTGCCCCAAGAGAAAAGGGAGCGGAATCCCGAAGGACCCGCTCCCTTTCCAAAAAACCGTTCTGCGTCGGTTCGAGGCTACGCCTCAACCAGGCAGTTCTCGCCGAAGTACTCGTTCGGCACGAAAGCGTCGGCCTGCTCGTCGTTGATCCAGGTGTCGCCGTCGACGACGTAGCGGAACTGGAAGGAGTCGCCCGGCTTGACCGAGACACCGGCCTTCCAAACGTTCTTCTTCTTGTCCAGCTTCATGGCGCCCTTCTCGACGTTCCAGTCGTTGAACTCGCCAACAACGGCAACGGTCTCGGCGGCCACGTCAGCAGGCAGCTCAAACGTCACGCGGACCGACTTGCCCTTGGGGCTGATTTTCTTGGTAATCATGGTATTTATAGCGTCTCTTATTCAGGTTTGAAGGACCTCTGCGAGGACCTGTAAGGCTGTAATTGCCCAGATGAGCGCCAGATCCGTCCCGCAACCAGAAAAGCGTTTTCACAACGAAAGATTAACATTGCAGCTGAAATCGAGGGACACAGCTGAGGACAAGCCGCGCAGTCCCGGACCGGCGATCCAGTCACCCCCGTTGCTGCAGTACCTGTTCGAGCGACAGCGCAATGGCGCTCCACTGAAGCGCGACCGCAGTGGCCAGAGACAATGGCCGGATAGGCAGGTCGGCGAGAACCCGGGATTCCGGCTCACCCTCGTTCAATCGCGCCACCAGCGTGGGCCGGCGACGGGAGAAGGCCAGGTAGGCCTCGGGGACTCCAGGTTTTGAGGGCCCCTCCACAAGGAACAGCGGCAACTCCGTCACCACGCACAGCGGGTCCCCGCCCAGACTACGTGCGAACTCCATGGAGCTGTCCCGGAATCGCGATGCAGTATCGGGGTCGTCCCTCGAGTGAAAGTAGGTCCGCATCGCCGCGCCTTCCGGTGTGGTTGTGTACCCCGCCTCGATCTGGAAGAAGCCCTTCTCCCCCATCCGGTTGTGGTCGTGCATGGAGAGTCCGTTGTCCAGGGCCGCTCGCCGGAACCCCTCGCGCAGCAGTTCCGCGCGGAATCCCCAGTACTTGTCTATCAACAGCATGGCCCCACTTGAGAACCCCATGCCGTGAAGTGACATGTGCAGGCTCAGCGGCGCCATGCTTGCCATGGCCTCGGCCAAAGCCCGGTTCTCGGGGCGGAGATCCGGATAGCCGAACTCCATGTCCCGACCGGGCAATTCCCGCCTGACGCCCAGCAGGTACGCCGCCAGACTCGGCCACTGCCGGATCCAGTCCTGATTCCGGGCCTCACCATCCGGATTGACCTGGGGGCAGATCAGGAAGGCATACTCCTGCAGCAGTGAGTCGCACTCACCGGTGGCCAGTGCCTCGACGAGCATGAGAAGCGTCTCGGTACCCACCGGCTCATCCGCATGGGATCCGGCGATCAGTGTGACGCAACGCGGTCCGTGCCCGGCCCTGACCGCGTCAATCGGCCGCCCCTCTTCGGTCGAGCCGAGTTTGATCAGCTCGAGTGCCGCCGACGCGTTGGCGGCGAGCTCCATTCGCTCCCGTCTGAGGGAGGGGTCGGTAAACGTATCCGGAAGCGTGCTGAGGGCGGGAAGCATCAAATCGGGATTATTGGGAAAGGCGCCGCGCCGGAGTATACCGCGCGGCTGCCGCACCTATCTTTTTGGCTCTCCTGCTCACAAACCCAGACTCACACCGATGCGCGTGGCTTTCTGCTCAAGCGAGGTTGTCCCATTTGCCAAGACCGGTGGACTTGCGGACGTTAGTGGTGCTTTGCCACCGGCCGTAGCCGAATTGGGTGCCGAGGTGAAGCTCTTCATGCCGCTGTACGATTCCATTCCCGTGGATGACTACGGCTTCATTTATGCGCAGGACCTGCACCAGATGCCGGTCCCCGTCGCGGGCCGTGAGCAGCCGGTTAACGTGTTTTACGGGCATCTCCCCGATTCTGAGGTCGAGGTCTATCTCATTGACTGCCCACACTACTATCACCGGGGGAGCATCTACACGGACGATGCCGATGAATCTGAGCGGTTCATCCTCCTGCAGCACGCGGCGTTTCGCATCATGCAGCGCTACGCATGGTCACCGGACGTCATCCACTGCAATGACTGGCAGTCGGCGCTGATGCCGGCCATGCTCCGAACCGTGTACGACTGGGACGACCTGTTCAAGCCGACCGCAACAGTGCTGTCCATCCACAACATCGGGTATCAGGGGCTATTCGCACCGAGTGCGATTGACAAGGCCGGCCTTTCGCGGGCAGCCTGGTATCAGGGAGGCCCCATGGAGATGCATGGTGCATTCTCCTTCCTGAAGACAGGAATTTCGTACTCGGACATCGTGTCTACGGTCAGCGAGACCTACGCCCACGAGATCCAGACGCCCGAGTTCGGTGCCGGACTGGACAGTGCATTGCGAGCCCGTGGCGGTGACCTCTACGGCATCCTGAACGGAATCGACCCTGCTGTCTGGAATCCCGCCACCGATCCACACCTGGCCGCGAACTACGACGTGGAGTCGCTCGGAGACAAGGCCAAGAACAAGAAGGCCCTGCTGGCCGACTTCGGCTTACCCTATGATCCGAAGGTGCCTGTCCTGGGGATTGTCTCGCGCATGGCCGAGCAGAAGGGCTTTGACCTGCTGCAGCCCATCCTGGAGCCGCTCCTGAGGGAGCACGCGGTGCAGTTGGTGGTGCTTGGCAGCGGCCAGCCCAACCTGGAGAATTTCTTCAACTGGGCTGCCACTACGTTCCCCCGGCAGGTGGGAGTCTACGTGGGCTACAATGATGCGCTGGCGCACCGTATCGAGGCGGGCGCGGACTTCTTCCTCATGCCCTCCCACTACGAACCGTGTGGGTTGAACCAGATGTATTCGCTTGCCTACGGGACCATCCCCATCGTCCATCGCACCGGCGGCCTGGCCGATACGGTACACGACTGGCACGAAATGGGCGGTCAGGGCAACGGGTTTTCATTCTATGACCCATCCCCGTTCGCACTCATGACCACCATCGTCAGGGCGCTGGCCATCTTCAAGGACAAGAAGGCCTGGCGCGCCATGCAGCGCCGCGGCATGGAGACGGATTTCAGCTGGGGAAAATCAGCCGCACGCTACATGGACCTGTACTGGCGGGCCGTGCACAAGCACCGGGGCGAGTAGGCTCCTCGGCCGCGCACCGCCCTTACTCGCGGGCCTGCATTTCAGCTTCGCTTTCCAAAGGCGGAGCCACGGCGAGGAAGTCCTGCCCGAACCGATGGGTATACTCATCTATCAGCGTATCCACCCGCTCGGCAGAGGGTGACGTGAGGATCAGGCCGGCGTGCTGCTTCTTCTCCATGCGCCAGACAACTTCGGGGGCATCGTACGCGCTGGTGTCCGGGCGCGCCTCCCGGGCCAGACAGACCAGCAGCCCGGCCGAATCTGACTTGGCGGGCGATACGTCGTAGTCGGTCCCGGCGATGTCGGCCAGTTCAACGCGCGCCCACTCTTCCCAGAGATTCACACCCGTCGCTTGCTCCACCAGCAAGTCAATGCTGGCCCCACCTACGCGGGCAGCGACCTCCAGAAAGTAGAACACGCCGTCCTCGCCACGAATGAACTCGGCATGGGTTGCTCCGCGCATCATTCCGAATTGCTTCAGGAGATTCCGATTGGCCTTGAGGAGTGCCCTGCCCTCCTTGCCTCCGCTCGGGACGGTCTTCGTGACGAATACCCCGCCTCCCTGGTACACCTCCAGCGGCGGTCGACCATACTTTGAAGCGGCCGCAAACTTGACCTTGCCCTTTGAGGTGATTGCGTCGACGTGGTAGACATCGCCCGGCACGAAGGCCTCCATCAGGTACCCGGACTGCTTGTCTCCCAGTTCCTCGAGAATCGGCCAGAGCTGGTCCGGGTGTTCGATCCGTTTGATCCCCATCGCCGACGCCTCGGTCCGCGGCTTGAGCAGCCAGGGGCCAGGAACCTCAGCCATGAATTTCCGGATGTCGTCGTAGTTCAGCACACCCACGAAAGGCGGAACCGGAATTCCCGAATCCCGTGCCTCGACCCGCATCGCCAGCTTATCCCGGAAGTGATAACCCGTGGTCTCGCCCAATCCCGGTATCCGCAGGTACTCCCTGAGTCTGGCAGCCGTGACGGTGTCGTATTCGTCCATCGCGATGATGCGATCAATCTTTCGATCCCGCATCAGGTAGGCCACCGCGTTGGTGATGTCCGGCTGCTTGTTGATGTCCGGCATCAGGAAGACTTCGTCGATGGCCTCCCGGGGCCACGGTTCGTTCTCCAGTTTCTCCAGGGTGACGAGAATCACATTGGCCCCGGCAGCCTTCGCGGCGCGCATCAGGCGGGCGCCCTTGAAATAGGATGCCAGGCAGAGAATGGTGGCTTGCTTCATTGCGGGAAGGCAGGTGGGTTGGGCATATTCAATCGCCGCATCAAAACCCGGTTCTGCATGCCTCCCAGAATTCTCTCCGAAGCCGCTTTATTCCGTTCCCCGACCATCTGGCGGTGGCGCCCGCCAAACCGGCTGCCCACGGGTTCGGGTGAGGAAATGGCTTTTAGAAGTTTTTGTGTGCGGGATGGCCTGTTTGGATGAGCGTCGTCGCGTATCTGAACAACCCGGAGACGGTCTCCCTGAGATCGCAATCCCCTTATCAATCCGGCAAACGATTCTCGTAAACATGAGATACCTGCGATTCGCTCCCCTGCTGGCGATTCTATTCATCGCCCAATCTGCATCGGCTCAACAGCCTCCCCTCTATTCCGTGGATTCGGCCGGCGGGGGTATGATCTACGAGATCAATCCGTTCACGGGGGCGTCTACGGCCCTGTTTGCGACTCCGGTCCCTACCCATACGCCCGGCGGTACGGGACCGGGTCCCGAGGGACTGGCCTACAGCGGCACGCACCTGTACTTCGTCAGCGGGAATGTCTCTGAGACCGGCGGCACGTACACAGCTGCTCACAACCGGACCATCTACAAACTGGACCCCGCGACGGGTGCCACCGTGGACCAGTTGGAATTGACTGCTCCCGCTGGCGCGACGTCCAATCTGGACCACGCCATCGATGCGTTGGCCACCGACGGAACCACGCTTTGGGCGAATCGGCCGTTTGACAACACGATCGTAGAGATCCGGCTCTCGGACTTCAAGGAGAAGTCCTCCATCACCCTGACAGGCATCAACAACCAGGGTGGGCTGGGCTACAACACCTATGACGGGTACCTGTACGTGTCCGAGGGCGCGCCATCCAAAGATGTTCACCGCCTGAACAGTGCCACAGGCGCCCTGGTCTCCACCATCACCATGCCGTCAGACGGCATCCTGGGCGTGGACTTCGTTCACAACAAGCTGTTCGTGAACCAGCCACCACATATCGTGGAAATCAGTCCTTTTGACGGACGGGAAATCAACCGGTTCATGGCTCCCGGGACGCTGCTGAGCGCCCTGGCTGGTGGCCCGGCCCCCTCCTGGACCTGCCGGACCGACGTGCTCTACTCGGTCAATTCAGAGCGATCCAGCATCTCGGTGATTGACCCCAATACGGGGGCATTCCTCCATGAATTCCTGGCACCGGTCGCGGCCAATCCGCCCGGAGCACCACCCTCCTTCGGCGGACCCGAGGCGCTTTCCCATGACGGCGGCAAACTGAACTACCTGAGCGGGGATCACCCGACCAAGTCGGACACGGTCTACAAAGTGGACGAGTGCACCGGTGCCATCCTGGACGCCACCGTTCCGCCATGGCCTACCGTCCCTGCCGGTACGGACCCCACCATTGATGCCCTCGCCAACGGTACTTACGGCGGCGTGGATATGCTCTTCGCACTGCGTCCCGCTACCAACGAGGTCTACCACTTCGACCGGAGCACCGGACTCCTGGCCGGTACCACGACACTGACCGTCAATGGCATCGGGGGACTTGGCTTTTCGAACGCGCGACAGACCCTGTTCGTCTCCGACTTCAACGCCTCGCCCGACGTCCTCTACGAGATCAATCCCGCTTCCGGCGCCCCGATTGCCACCCACGTGATGCCGGCTGATGATGTGCTGGGCGTGGACCTGGTGGGCGAACGGCTCTTCGTGTCCTACAACAAGATCCCCGGCGAAATCCAGGAACTGACCTTTGCCGGTACTGCTGCCGCAGCGGCGTTCCCGGCACCGGACCACCAGCCGAGCGCGCTGGCGGGTCGCCCATCCGTGCCTCCCTCAGCCCCAACGGGCACCGTGGGCCATGCTCCGCTCTTCTCGGTGGACAGCGACACCGATCTCATCTATGAGCTCGACCCATACACGGGCGCCGTGGTGCGCTCCTTCCCGACTCCTGTCCCCTCGCATGTACCGGGCGGCGGCGCCCCCGACGGGCTGGCCTACGATGGGACCACGCTGTACTACACCAGCGGAAACGCGTCCGAGACCGGCATGGGCTACTCAGGCCTGACCAACCGGACCATTTTCTACATCGATCCCAATACGGGCTTCGTGTTCGACACGATGGCGCTCCCGGCCGCCGCCTCGCCCGGTGACATGAACCAGGCCATTGACGCGCTGGCATCGGACGGCACCTTCCTCTACGCCAACCGGCCGGCCGATGGCATCATCTACAAGATCAACCCCGCCTCCAAGATCTGGTCCGCCATCCCGCTGTCCGGCGTCCAGAAAGTGGGCGGCATGGGCTACAACGTCCACGACGGATACCTCTATATCTCCGACTCGACCACCGACACCGTCCATCGCATCGATCCGGGAACGGGCGCGTCGCTCGGCACCTGGAACTACACGCCGGATGGCGGCATCCTCGGCATCGACTTCGTCTTCAACAAGATGTTCGTGTCGTTGCACGGCTCGCCCACGGAAATCCTCGAGGTGAGCCCTCTCTCCGGCGCCGTGATCAATCGCATCCCCGCTCCGGGCATGCGTACCGCTGCGCTCGCCGGCCCGCCGGGCTCCTCAAGCACGTGCGTCGCGGACCTCCTGTATACGGTGGACAGCGATGATTCGATGATCACCGCGATTGATCCCAACACTGGGGCCGTGGCCCGTCGATTCCTGGCCCCCGTGGCCACCGTTCCACCGGGCACGCCTACCACCCTGGGCGGTCCGGAAGGACTCGCGTTTGACGGTAGCGACCTCTATTACATTTCCGGAGACCACCCGGTATTTGCCTACACGGTATTCCGGGTCGAGGCCTGTACCGGCGGCATTGTGGACATGATTGCCGTGTCCTGGCCAACGGCTCCGGCCGGCGTCGATGATACCGTGGATGCCCTGGCCTACGGCGAGTGGGGCGGCAACAATACGCTGTTCGGACTGCGCCCGGCCACCAACGAGATCTTTGCCATCGATCCCACCACGGGTTCGGTAGGCAGCACCATTACCCTCGGCGGCATGGCCATCGGCGGAATGGGTTTCTCGACCCCGGAGCAATCCCTGTTCGTCAGCGATTTCAACGCATCCCCCAACGTGATTCATGAGGTGGACCCGGGCTCCGGGAGCATCATCAACACCTTCAACTCATCGGGGTCCGATGTCCTCGGCGTGGACTTCTTTGAAAACCGGCTGTTCGTGGCCACCGATGACGGTTCGGGACTCATCGAGGAGCTGGACCTTTCAGGAAGCGTCCTGAACTCCTTCCCTGCGCCGGACTTTATGCCGAGCGCGCTCGCCGGCCCTCCGGGCCAGCCACCGGCGCCCGCATTCATCACCTTTGAGGTGAACCTGAACGCCTTGATTCTGGCCGGCATGTTCGATGAGAACAATGACGAGGTCCAGGTGCGAGGCCCCTTCAATGGCTGGAATTGCACCGACCCCTCGTGCGTCCTGGCGGGCACGGGCGATGGCTTCTACGAAGGCACCGTCCCGGTGAGCGCCCACCCCGGCGACACGGTGCCGTACAAGTTCTTCGTGGATCTCGATCCTGCACGCTTCGGCGGTACCCCGCCCGAAGGTTGGGAAGAGCCCTATGTGACGGGTGGCGCAAATCGCAGCTTCACGTTCACCGGCGCGGATCTGGACGTCCCGGGGAGTCCATTCGCGGACCTGGTGCCAGGCAATGTGATTCCCACCGGAACGACTACCAATGTCACCTTCCGCCTGGACATGAACGGAGCGGCCGGGTTCTCGCCGGGCAGCCACGAGGTATTCGTCAACCTGGCCCAGGAGGTATTCTGGGCGGTCTCCCAGGGCTTCAACCAGAACGAGCGCCGCGAGCTGATTGACCCGGACGGCGACGGCATCTACGAGGTGATCCTTCCCGTAGGCGGGCCGACCACCTCCGGAATTCAGTTCACGTACGGCTTCGGCACGGACCTCAACAATCCGGTCGTGGAGGAAATGGGCGGCGATTTCGATACGCCCGGCCGCAAGCGGAGCCGCTGGATCACCCCCGATGCAGGTGGGTGGCCCACCGACTTCGTGATGCCGGTGGACACCTTCCAACCCACGGGTCCCCTTCCCGTCGAGGACAACCCGGCCCGCCTTGTGGCTGTGGATGATGCGTTCACCACGCCCGAGGACACGCCGATCACGATTAGGGTGCTCGACAACGACATCGATCCGTCCGGCGTAGGTCTCGAGATTGACGACGTCACCGATCCAGCTGCGGGCGCGACGCTGTCCGACGCCGGAAACGGCGGCATTCTGGTCACGCCGGATGCCGACTTCAATGGCGACATTGTCTTTACGTACACCGTCGAAGACAACGCCGGGCAGACGGATGACGCCACGGTGACCGTTACGGTCACAGCCGTCAACGATGCGCCGCGGGCCGCACCTGACCAGGCGGAGACCATCAAAGGCACGCCAGTCGAAATCAGGCCCCTGGCCAACGACGCGGATGTGGACGGCGATGCCCTGACGGTCGTCTCCATCTCTACCCCGGCCTCCGGGACCGCCACACTGGCATCCAACGTGGTCACCTTTGACCCGGGCACCAGCTTTGTGGGCAACGTTTCGTTCGAGTACGTGGTATCGGACGGTCAGGCTACGAAGCGCGGAGCCATCCAGGTCACGGTCCTTGATGCCAACCTGACTCCCGATGCCGTGGACGATTCGGCGTCAACCGATGAGGACACGCCGGTGACCATCGACGTCCTGGGCAACGACTCCGATCCGGACAACGATGCGTTGACCATCACGACCATCAGCACCCCTGGTAATGGCACGGCCGCTGCAGCTACTGCTGGCGGCATCCTGTACACGCCAAACCCGGACTTCAGCGGAACGGACACGTTTACGTACACCATCGCGGATCCGCAAGGACTCAACGATACCGCAACGGTCACCGTGACAGTCACGGCCGTGAACGATCCGCCTGTGGCGGTGCCGGACGTCCGGCGTGCCTTTGAAGGCGCGACGGCCGACTACGACGTACTTGCCAACGACACCGACCCCGACGTGGGTGACCGGATCCGTCTCCTGTCGGTCACAGCCGGCACCCTGGGTACGGTTGAGGTGAAGGCGGGCAAGGTTCGCTACACGCCGAATGCGGGAGCCACGGGATCTGAAGTGCTGACGTACACGATTTCTGACGGCACGAATACGGTCACCGGCACCCTCACCATCTCGATCGTGCCCCTGCCGCCCGATGATGACGGCATCGAGGACGCTGTTGAGGGCGGACACCCCAACAATGGTGACGGTAACAATGATGGCGTTCCGGATAACGAGCAGGCCAACGTGGCTTCCTTCCCGTCGGCCACATCGGGCCAGTACCTCTCCGTGGCATCGGAGACCGGTAGCGAGCTTGTGGGCGTGGTCTCAAGTGCCACACCGCCGGCCACGCCGCCGGCCGGCATCGACTTCCCTGCCGGTTTCCTGGACTTCCAGGTTCGCGGCGGGACGGGCAATGAGGCCAGCACGCTGACCATCTATCTGGAGCAGGGAACGACGGCGAATGCCTACTACAAGTACGGCCCGACACCGGACAACCCAACGCCCCACTGGTACAACTTCCTGTACGACGGAAGGACGGGAGCGGTCATCGTGGGCAACGAGATCACCCTGCACTTCGTGGACGGTGAGCGCGGCGATGATGACCTCACCAAGGACGGTGTCATTACGGATCCCGGTGCGCCCGCCGTCACGCCGAACAAGGTGCCCAGCGCCCAGCCAGACGCGTCGACCATCGCGGAGGACAATGGCGTGACCATCAACGTCCTCGAGAACGACTCCGACGGCGACGGGGATACGCTTTCCATTCTCCAGGTGACCGAGCCCAGCAACGGTACCGCCACCATCGTGAACGGGACGGTGCAGTACACGCCGGACGAGAACTTCTTCGGCGAGGACAGCTTCAGCTACCTGGTCTCGGACGGCAACGGTGGCACCACATCGACCACTGTGACGGTCACCGTTACGGCGGTGAACGATGCGCCGGTGGCTGTGGAAGACGCCTTCACGACGGAGGAGGATGCACCCATCATCCTGTCCACCCTGCTTCAGAATGACTTCGACGTTGAGAACAGCGCGCTGTCACTGGGGCTCGTGTTTGCCGCGGACAAGGGTCTGGTTTCAAGAAATACGGACGGTACAATCACCTACACGCCGCCGGCAGAGTTCAGCGGCACGGACACGTTCACCTACACCGTAAGTGACGGTGAGGCCGAATCGCAGCCGGGCCGCGTGACCATCACCGTGACCGACGTGAATGATGCACCGGTTGCCGGAGCTGACGCCGCCTCCCTGGAGGTCGGTCAGACCAGCATCACGGTCGACGTGCTCTCGAACGATACCGACGTCGACTCACAGACGCTCACCGTCACCGATGTCTCCGGCGCAACGCACGGAACCGTAACCATCCAGCAGGACGGCACGGTGCTCTACGAGCCGGGCCCGACGTTCCAGAATTCGGATACGTTCACCTACACCTTGAGCGACGGTGAAGGAGGAACGTCTACGGGTACGGTGACCATCGCCCTTGGCGCGGCAGCTCCGATTGCCGAGGCTGACGAAGGCAATGTCGATGAGGATGGCAGCGTCCTGGTGCAGGTCCTGGCTAACGACACCGATCCCAACGGCGATACGCTGACGGTCATCAGCGTAACCGATCCACCGAATGGAACCGCCAGCATTGACGCAGACGGCAACGTGGTGTACACCCCGGACGAAGACTTCTTCGGAACGGATACGTTCACCTACGAGGTCTCTGACGGTGGCATCATCACGGCTGCGACGGTCACCGTGACCATCAACCCTGTCAATGACGCACCCCGGTTTACGCCAGGGGCCTCGGTGTTCACCTTCCCGCAGGACGGGTCATCCGTCTTTGTCGGGGGCGATACGTTCGAGAACCCCATCGATGGAGGCGAGCAATTCCTGGTCGACTTCGCGGGTGCCGTGGACGTGGAGGGTGACGCGATCACCTACAAGTGGGTCCTGGGGACCGACGAGGACGTGACGGAGCCCATCCTCACCACCGACACGGACGAAACTGAGCTGACATTCCTGGTCTCGGAGATCGCCGAGGTACTCGACGGTGCCGGAGCCACGGCAGGCGCCGGGACCACGGTATACCATCGCATCATCGCATCCGATGGAGATCTGGAAACCGCCAGCGCCGTGTCCTCCTTCACGCTCATCCGCGGGTTCGTGACCTCCATCGAGGACGAGGCCATTCCGGAGGAGTTCGAACTGCACCAGAACTACCCGAATCCGTTCAACCCCGTCACCCGGATACGCTTCGGCCTCCCGGCGTCGGAATCCGTCGAGATCGTGGTCTACGACGCTACGGGTCGCCTGATCGCCAACCTGGTGGATGCCACCATGCCGGCGGGTTACCACGAGGTGACGATGGATGCGGTGGGACTCCCGAGCGGTGTCTACCTCTACGTGATGAAGGCGGGCAACTTCCGCCAGACAAAGAGCTTCGTGCTGCTGCGCTAAGCAGTCCGGCCTCCGCGCGGAGGCCGGCTGTCAAGGCGCTACTTCCGCAGCGCTAGCCTGAGTAGATCGAAAGGGCCTCCCGGACCCGATCCGCAAACACCGGATCGGGCTCCCGGGAGGCCCGCTCGATGGTCTTCAGATTGTAGCGATGCAGATGGGACCAGTGCGCAAGCACGTGGGCATCCTCCGCCTCTACCAGCCCCATGGTCTCCGGCGTAGCCGCCTGACTGGAATGCGCGATGACGGACTCGATTCCGTCGTGCCCCGACGCAAAGCTGACCGGCAGGCCGTCACGAACTGCAACCACCTCGGGCTCCCGGCCCTGCGGCATGGCAATCAGCACGGCATCCCGATCAAAGACGCGGGGAGCCAGCCCCCATTGCCGGTCACTCCGGCGGCGGATCAGATCCATCCAGTCACGAAGCGTTGCGGCGGCTTCGAAATCAAACTCGGCCGAGGCCCGGCCCATGGCCCGCTCCAGAACACCCAATACAGGGCCCACATTACCGTCCAGAAACGCGACCTGATCGGCGGCCTCTGGCTGCCACTCCGCCGACTCGTCCGCCTCGGTTCGGAGCCAACCTCCGGCCCGAAGCACGTGCTGCCGTCGCTCACGGTCCAGAGGGTTTCGGATCGCGGGTCGGTTCGCGTAGACCAGTCCAAAGCAGGCCGAAAGTACTTCGGCCAGAATCCGTCCGGCATGCGCTCCGCTCACCGGCCCATGGTAGGCGGCCCCATCCCGCTGGATGATGGGACGGAGCATCACTTTTCCGGGCTCCAGGCGAATGAACGGCCGCCGCCGATACGTGCGCTGGGCCCGGTTGTGGGGAGGCTGGAGTTTCTTGATGAGATGCGACTCATGCAGCATGGCCTGCAACTCGGTTGGAAAGGTCTCCCAACTGAGATCATGGACACGCGCCATCATCCGCCGGGTTCGGGGAGGCAGGGCCTCGACTGCCACCACGTACTGGCGAAGCCGTTCACGCAATGACCGGGCCTTGCCCACGTAAAGGAGCTTGCCCTTGCCGTCGAAGAACCGGTAGACGCCGGGCTGCGTGGGTGCCTCGGAAATCGGACCGCGTCGCAGCCCCTCCAGGCGCTTGCTGACGGCGCCGCTCGTGGCATAATGCCCCACCTGCAGCTTGAGCAGCGTGTCCAGCGTCCTCGCCCCCGCCGCCTCGGCGTGAGGAAAGAGTCGGATGAGTACGCGCGCCGTCAGGTCCGCGTCGTCCATGGCCCGATGCCGCCTTTCAATCGAGAGGCCATAGAACTTCTTGAGGGAATCGAGCCCCTTCGAAGGCAGTCCGGGGAGGAGACGTCGGGCCAGCCTCAGCGTGCAGAGAAACGGCTCGTCGAAGGTCCCCGAGGCGGTTCTGAGGCCCTCGAGGGCCAGAAAGCGTTGGTCAAAACCGGCATTGTGGGCCACCAGAGGCGCTCCGGAAGTCCATGCCTGAAAGGCGGCGATGGCTGGCCCGACGGTAGGCTTGCCCGTGAGCATTTCGGGCCGAATGCCGGTCAGCCGCGTGATCGAGCGAGGCACGGCACACTCGGGATCCACCAATTGCTCGAATCGATCGACGATCTCGCCCCGCTCGATGCGTACGGCGCCAATCTCGATGATGCGATGCTCGGTGGGATCCGTGCCGGTGGTCTCGGTATCGACCACCACGAACGTTTGCTCTCTAAGCCCCATGGGTGATTTGCCTCGGGCGGATCATACCGCCGGGCTGTGTCACCCCGGTGTCAGCGGCGCGGTTTTACGCGGCCTTCGGCAGTGCGGCCGCTTCGCTCAGCAGCGGGAGGGTAATCGCGAAGCGACTCCCCACATCGGGCAGACTCGACGCCGTGAGGCGCCCTCCGCTGGCCTCGGCCACCTGACGGGCAATGGTCAGCCCAAGGCCCACACCTTCGTGCTCGCGGGCATCGCCGGTCGAGCCCTGTGCGAACGGACTGGCCAACTCGCTGAGCCGGTTTTCCTCGAATCCGCGGCCGGTATCCTCAACCGAGACGCGAACCCGCGCTCCGTCAGCATCGACCGATACGACCACGGAGCCTTTCTCCGTGTACTTGAGTGCATTCTCAACGAGGTGCGACACGGCGGCCTCAATGGCATCCGCGTTTGCGTTGATCCAGGCCTCCGTCTTGGTGGCCCGGTAGACAAAGCTGAGCCGCTTCTCAAAGGCCATCGGACGCAGACGGGAAATCACACTCTCAACGATGGAGTGGATTTCAATGGGTTCTCTGGCGATGGACGAGGAATCGTCCACCAGGTCCGCGTAGGTCAGCAATTCCTCCAGGGTATCGTGCAGCCGGTTGGCGCTGTCGCGAATGGCGGTTGCGAACTCGAGCGCCTCCCCTTTCGCGGAATTCTGCAGCTCGGCCGCGTAGGCCAGGATCACGGTAAGCGGGGTGCGCAATTCGTGGCGGACGTGCGCCAGGCCGAGGCCCGGGACTTCAATCGGTTTCTCCCTTGCCTCGCCGGCGGCTGCGCGGGTCGTCACCACGGTGATGCCGGCCGTCTTGATTATGCTCAGGAAGTAGACCCCCAGAGCACCTGCAAAGACCAGGATGTAACTCAGCAGGAGATTTCTGGCCAGGCTGTCCCAGGACGATGCCGATGCCGTGGACGTGATGGCTGCGGCAGACCTGAGTTCCGCGGCCGCCTTGCGAACATACCAACGAAGATCTGCGGCACGCTCCACGCCGCCTCCGCCCAGTGCCACGTGATCAATCCGGTCCAACCAGGAACGGGCGCGGTCCACAGCATCTGCGGATGGGCCGGCCATGGCTGACCATGCCGCCCATGACGGGTCCGTAGGCTCAAGCCTCAGGCCGCCGCTGGCCGCAACACGGGCATCAAACCGCGAGAGCGCTGCCAGGTCCGAGCTGGCGGCACTGATCGCTCCCCGCTGACCAACCAGAGCAGCCATATCGGCGGCGGACTGGACGGCAACAACGGTGAGGGCAATGGCCAGGCCGGCAATCCAGAGTCGAATGCGGGATTTGGCAGTCATAGAGCTAGGAGGAGGGAATCGATAGTCGGGTCTTCCGGATGACCAGACAAAGCGCGTGCCGCCGCTCTTCGCCCCGGCGGATTGGGCCGGAATGGCTACAGGGTCAGGCCTCCCGGTGCCTTTCGGCGGCGATTCCTGCCTACCCGGCGGTCGTTTGTGCCTGTGCATCCGATGGCCTGCAGGAAGCGCGCACACAGGGGCCTATTTGCAGAATATTGGCAGCCTCAATCAGACCCGCGCGTCATATTTGTCGAGTCCTTCGGCGCAGCAGGCGCAGAAGGTCTTCTTCACATTTATCGATTGGATACAGGTCAGTCATGAAAGTCACCGTCGTTGGCGCAGGAAACGTTGGCGCAACCGCAGCCGAGTGCATCGCGCGCATGGACATCGTCGCCGAAGTCGTACTCATTGACATCGTCGAGGGACTGCCGCAGGGCAAGGCTCTGGACATGCAGGAAGCGGCCCCGATCCATCTGTTCGACACCCGCGTAACCGGGACGAACGACTACGCAGACACGGCAGGCTCCGACATCTGCGTCATCACGGCCGGACTGGCCCGCAAGCCGGGCATGAGCCGGGATGACCTTCTTGCCAAGAACGCGGCCATCGTAAAGTCGGTGACCGATCAGTTTGCGGCCAAGAGCCCCAACGCCATCATCATCGTGGTTTCCAACCCACTCGATGTGATGACCTACGTGTCCTACATGGCCAGCGGCTTCCCGAGCCAGCGCGTGATGGGCATGGCCGGCGTGCTGGACACGGCCCGCTACCGCGCCTTCCTGTCCATGGAACTGGGCGTCTCGGTCAAGGACATTCAGGCACTGCTCATGGGCGGCCACGGCGACACCATGGTCCCGCTGCCGACCTACACCACCATTGGTGGAATCCCGCTCCCGCAGCTGCTCTCACGCGAGAAGATTGACGCCATCGTGGATCGCACCAAGTTCGGCGGCGGAGAGATCGTCAAGCTGATGGGCACCTCGGCCTGGTACGCCCCCGGGGCAGCGGCGGCTCAGATGGTCGAAGCCATCGTCAAGGATTCCGGGCGCGTCCTTCCCTGCGCAGTGTGGCTGTCAGGACAGTACGGACACGACGGCATCTTCATGGGAGCCCCGGTCCGCCTGGGACGCAACGGCGTCGAGGAGATCATCGAGGTTGAGCTCAGCGGCGACGAGCAGGCACTCCTGGACCAGTCCGCGCAGCACGTGCGGGACAACATCGCCAAGCTGCAGGAACTGCAGAAGGCGTAGCCCAGCCCCCGATCACGGCCGTTCGTGCCTCGCGTGGTCCGACTCGTGGCTTGCGAGGCCCTATGCGTCGAACCCGGCGCGGGGGGATGAGTTTGTCATTCCCGGCCGGGTGATGTCGCGGCCGCGAACCCGTTATCCAACCTGCTTATGCGCTCGCTACTCGCTCTCCTCTTTTTCGGCCTGATCCTGGCCGGTTGTGATTCAGGGTCCGGAGACCCGGAAGGCATGCTGGAGGTGACTGACATCGCACCTGGGGACGGTACCCTCGTGCAGTTGGGACAGACCCTGAAGGTTCAATACACGGGCAGCCTGGAGGACGGGACGGTCTTCGATTCCACCGATGAACGGGGTGGCTCCTGGTACTTCACCATGGTGGAGGGCCAGGTCATCGAGGGATGGCTGGACGGCATGGTTGGGATGGAGGTCGGTGGCACCCGGCGTCTGGTCATCCCCCCGCATCTGGCGTTTGGCCGGCAGGGACGCTGCCTGAGCGATGGAAGCTGTCCCGTTCCGCCGAATGCCACGGTTATCTACGAGATCACCGTCGATGCCCTGGTGGATGACGTCATCATCGATGAGGTGGTGGAAGGAGTCGGCGTGTCGGCCGAAGCCGGCACCCTGGTAGCGGTGAGCTACACCGGGACATTTGTTGACGGACAGATCTTCGACAGTACGGAGTTCTCCGGCCAGCCGTTTGTCTTCAGGCTGGGCGTTGGTCAGGTCATTCTGGGCTGGGACCGGGGCCTGATCGGTATGAAGGAAGGTGCCGTGCGCAATCTGGTCGTTCCGCCACACCTGGCCTACGGGTCGACGGGCGTTTCAGGAAGCATTCCGCCCTACACCACGCTCCTGTTCCGGGTCGAGATGATTCGGATCGACGCCTGACCGGGCTACAGCGCGTCCAAAAGCCGCGAGTACTTGATGATCACGCCCCGCTGAAGGGCTTCATCAAGCGCACCATCCAGTTCACCCGTCTGATTGACCACGATGAACAGGCCCGTGTTGGCGCGCTGGAGCCAGCCGAATCGCAGGTTGGCAGACCAGGAATCCGCCTGCTCCGACCATTGCACGAGGGACTGCAGGTAGACCCGCGGGGTAAATGAGTAGGAGATCCGGGCTCGGTACAGGTTGGCGGTGAACGTGCCTCCGGGAAGCGATACGCGGTTATAGCTGCCGCCAAATTCCGCCGTGAGGGTCTCCCCTCTCCGGACCCGAAGCGACGGGGCCACCGAGACCCGGTCTCCACCGAAGAACCCGCCAATCGTGGTTCGGGAGTTGATGCTCACGGCCCGGCTCTGATCCGAGAACGCAATGATCATGGCCTCGCGATGATCATATGTATCTGGCGGCACCAGGACATAGTCCTGAATCTCGAAGGCCTCGCGGACGCCCTCCCGGGTGAAATTGACACCTGTGTGGATCTCGTGTCCCCCGGGCCATTCCCAGTGGCTGTCCACGTGCAGGAAGCCCGTTTCCTGGAAGTCGTCCAGCCCCCAGTAGCCGCGATACGAAACATGCGGGCGCATCTCATACAGTCCCAGAAAGGATTCGGGCCGGATGGCCCGGAATGCCAGAAGGGTGATTTTCTCGTAGGCTGACCGCCTCAGGAAGCCCAATTCGGGATTGAAGCTGCTGCCCACCCGCGTGTAGGCGGCGATAAAGCGCCAGACGTCGTCCTGATAGTTGGCCTCGAGATTCGCCCCCCAGGAGTCCGGATCACTGCCCGGCGATTCAGTCCGGGCGATGAATCCCTGGACCATGCCGAATCGCCCGATTCCAAGCCGGCCATCCGCAGCGAGTAATCGGTTGAAGTCGTTCTGCGGCGCCAGCGAGCCCACGCCCTCGCGGTTGGTCCCCAGGACGCCGATGGACGAACGGTTGGCCAGTTCGCGCTGGACGCGCACCACGGAGAAGTTGTTGGCGGCATGCCGCCCATCGTCCGTGCCTGTGGCCATGTTGAGCAGCCCGATCCGGTTACCGCCCACCTGTCCGGAGACGCGGGCCCCGCCGACGATCGGCACGGGTGCGCCATCCTGGATGCCGATCCGCCGGCTGAAGAACAGCTCGACTTCGGAGGGCTCACCCACGGCGAACAGCCCGGCGTTCTCCAGGAAGAAGGGTCGTTTCTCCGGAAAGAACAGGCTGAACCGGTCCAGATTGACCTGCTGCTCGTCCACCTCCACCTGCGCAAAATCCGTGTTGTAGGTGGCGTCCAGCGTCAAACTCGGGGTGAGGCCGTATTTGAGGTCAGCCCCGAACTCGATGCCCGTATCCGTAACCGTTTCAGGCCCGGTAAAGTCCGCGCTCGACCGCCCCAGACCGTACGGGGTGATGGCCAGGTTTCGCCGGTTCGGCACCTGAAGGCCCTCAAGCGTACCCGCAGCGGAAACACGGTTCAGATCCCAGGCCCGTGGCAGCGGCGCCCAGAAGGCCTTCTCGCTCTTTCGACGGATCACCCGTTGTGCGTTGAAGCCCCAGGTCTGCTCGGTGTCCGTGGGGTACCGGAGTGTCCGGAAGGGAATGGCAAATTCAGCACTCCAGCCGAACGAGCCGGTCTCGGTGCGCACGGCCCACGAGCCGTCCCAATTGATGTTGAATCCGGCGCCACTTCCCGCCTGCTGCCGCCCGCCGCCAAAGCCGCCCTGCCCTTCGCGGGATACCTGTGCATCGAACTCCACGCCCGAGGGGCTCGTCCCGAAGACGAATCCGTTCTGGCCGTCCCGATACGTGTCCAGGATGAAGCGAAAACTGTCCGTGTCATCCAGCGATCCGTCCCGACGCGCGTCCGTGATGATGATCGAGCCGGGCTCGCGGTCATACAGGACCACGCCCACGTAGAGCGTGTCCGCCGTGTGGGCGATCCTCAATTCCGTTCGCTCCGAGACTGGCGACCCCGCATCCGGCTGGGTCTGATGAAAGCCGGTTTGGGCAGGAATGCCCTCCCAGAAGGAATCTCCCAGAACCGACCCGTCCACGAGTGGGCCTTCGGCTACCACAGAAACCCGGTGATTGGGTGGTGTGATGTCGGTCGACGACTGGGCCTTGAGCGATGGGGCGAATGCAAGTCCAAACGCTGCGAGCGCGAGAAGTCGTTTCATCTAGAAGGAGCGTGCTATGCCAATCCGCAGCGGCACGAGGCCGGTGCGCTCGGTGGCGAACATGATGTGATAGGAGGGTTCGGCATACAGCCACATCCCGTCGGTCAGGTAGTAGGCGATGCCGGCCCCGAGTTGCATCCCGGGGACTGTCGATGAGCCCCGTTCGGCCGGGCCGAAGGTCAGACTGCATGTTGGCTGGCCGCAGGCCTCCTGCGGATTGGCCACCGTGATTTCGAGTTCCTCGTAAACCACCCGGTAGGCGCCGACGCCGACATGGAGATAGGGCCGGAACCACGTCCCTCTCTCAAATTCCAGCCGAACTCCCAGGCGGGCGCTGGAAACAGCAAAGTCCCCTCCGCCCGTCTCAATGTCCGCGCCAATGGCCAGCAGTTTGTCGGAGGCGATGGGAAGCCTGGCGCGCCCCACGGATGCCGTGAATTCCAGTCGGTCCTGAAAACGACGGCCGACCCCCACATCAACTGTGAGTCCGCGGTTCCAAAAGTCGACCACATCACCCGGACCCGCAGGAAAAGTGACGCCGGAACCCAGGTAGAGGCGCGTCTCCTGCGCCGACGCAGGCTGCATCCCGATGCAGGCTACGATTAGAAGAATGAGGTATACTGAAGGCCGTGCCATGGCGCTCAATATCGTTTCCGCCGCATTTACGACAAAGGGAGTGGGGAATCCCCCCACAGGCTGCCCCGATCGCTCCCGCACATGAATCTTGGGAAGCCACCCACTCGGCCACGCACCGACGGTTGGTTTTTTTGCAGCATCCGGTTCCCGCCGGATTCACGAGCCCGTATCAACCACTCTACAGGTATGCAAACCACCTCGGCCACAGCGGAGGCCACCCTTCTGGATCCCGACATGGAGGTCTACCGCTATGACGAGCAGATCGTGCGCATGTTTGTGCTGGCCACCGCCATTTGGGGCGTTGTCGGCATGTTGGTCGGAGCCCTGATCGCCCTTCAGATTCCCTTCTGGGAGGCGAACCTCGGCCCCTACCTGACCTTCGGTCGCCTGCGACCCCTGCACACGAATGCCGTCATTTTCGCCTTTGCCGGAAATGCCATTTTCGCGGCCATCTACTACTCCACGCAGCGTCTATGCAAGGCCCGGATGGCCTTCGACTCGCTGAGCAAGTTCCACTTCTGGGGCTGGCAGGCCATCATCGTATCGGCCGCCATCACGCTGCCCCTGGGGATCACCACCTCCAAGGAATACGCTGAACTGGAGTGGCCCATTGACCTGGCCATCGCGGTGGTTTGGGTGGTGTTCGCCGTCAACTTCTTCGCGACGCTGAACAACCGACGGGAGAAGCACATGTATGTGGCGTTGTGGTTCTACATCGCCACCATCGTGACCATTGCCGTGCTTCACATCGGCAACAGCCTCGCGATTCCGATCAGCCTCACCAAAAGCTACCCCATCTACGCCGGAGTCCAGGATGCCCTGGTTCAGTGGTGGTACGGCCATAACGCTGTGGCCTTCTTCCTGACCACCCCGTTCCTGGGACTGATGTACTACTTCCTGCCGAAGGCCGCCGAGCGACCGGTCTTCTCCTACAGGTTGTCCATCGTCCACTTCTGGAGCCTGGTATTCCTGTACATCTGGGCTGGCCCTCACCACCTGAACTACACCGCGGTACCTGAGTGGGCCGCAACACTGGGGATGGTCTTTTCGGTCATGCTCTGGATGCCAAGTTGGGGCGGTATGATCAACGGGCTGTTTACCCTGAGGGGGGCCTGGCACAAGCTCCGGGACAGTGTCGTGCTGAAGATGTTCGTCATCGGCATCACGTTCTACGGGATGTCCACCTTTGAGGGCCCGTTGCTGTCAGTAAAGACGGTGAACGCCCTGAGTCACTACACGGACTGGACCATCGGGCACGTCCACGCAGGTGCGATGGGATGGAACGGCTTCATGACCTTCGGCATGATCTACTGGCTGATGCCGAAACTCTGGCGCACCCCGCTGTGGAGTGACCGTCTGGCCAATACCCACTTCTGGATCGGCACGATCGGCATGCTGCTGTACGTGATGTCCATGTACTCGGCCGGCGTCACGCAGGGCCTGATGTGGCGCGCGTTTGACAGCGCTGGCAATCTGCTCTATCCCGACTTCATGGAGACCATGATCCAGATCGTTCCGATGTACTGGGTCCGCTTGGTTGGCGGCACCATGTATTTGGTCGGAGCCATCCTGATGCTCTATAACATGTACCGAACCATCAAGACGGCTCCCAAGGAACTGCCGGATCCGGCGTTCACAACCCCGAAGGAGGTGACCGCATGACACAGGCTTCAAAACCTTCCCGCCACCGTCAACTAGAGGGGTGGCCCATGGTCTTCACGGTCCTCGTCACCATCTCTGTGCTGATTGGCGGTGCTGTGGAGTTGATTCCCATGTTCCTGGTGGACGAGAACGTCCCCCGGATCAGCACCGTCACGCCGTTCACGCCCCTGGAACTGACCGGCCGGGACATCTACATCCGGGAGGGCTGCGTTGGCTGCCACTCGCAGATGGTACGTCCATTCCGGCATGAACTTGAGCGGTACGGCACATACGGCCGCGCAGGAGAGACCATCTACGAGCGGCCCTTCCTGTGGGGGTCGAAGCGTACGGGCCCGGACCTCTCCCGAGTGGGTGGTAAATACCCGGACCTCTGGCACGTCCGTCACTTTGAGAACCCGCGGTCCACATCACCCCGGTCTCTGATGCCGCCGTATGCCTGGCTGCTGACCTCCGAGATGGATCTGGACAATCTCGACACCAAGCTCGCGCGACTGAAGAGCATTGGGACGCCGTATTCGGACGCCGAAATCGCCAATGCCCAGGCATCGGCCCGGCAGCAGGCTGAAGCCATGGCCACCGGCATCGAGGCCAGCGGCGGTCCCTCCGGTCTGGCGGACAAGGAGGTGATCGCTGTCATCGCCTTTCTACAGCGGCTTGGACAGGACGTTCGTGCAGCCGGCCTGACGGCGGAGGCGCAGCCATGATTCGCGACATCCTTTCCGCCGTCGAAACAGGCGTCCTGGCCCAGATAGGCCTCTTGGCCTTCGTGGTGGCCTTTGTGGCCATCGTGGCCTACGCCTTCACGATGCGCAAGTCGGCCCGGACCGATGCGAAGAACCTGCCGCTGAACGACGGCAAGCCCGTAACCCCCAACCCGGCATAGACATGGCCCAGAACAAAGACAAAAACCCCGCGGAAGACGTCGTCATTCAGGGTCACAACTACGACGGCATCCAGGAATACGATAACCCCATGCCCGGGTGGTGGCTCTGGATCTTATGGGCGTCCATTATCTGGGCTCCTTTCTACATCCTGGGGCTCCACTTTTCGGACGTGATTCCATCGTACGAAGAAGATCTCGCCGCCGGACAGGCCGAGATCGTCGAAATCCGGGAAGCCTACGAAGCCGCGAACCCCACGTTTGAGGCCACGCCCGAGACGCTGGCATCCTTCGTGGGTGACGAGGCCCAGGTGGCAGAGGGTGCTGCGCTGTTCGTCACCAACTGCGCAGCATGCCACGGACAGGCGGGCGAGGGACTGATCGGCCCCAACCTGACCGACTCCTACTGGATTCACGGCGCCAGCGACGTGGACCTCTACAACGTGATCACCAACGGTGTGATCGAGAAGGGCATGGCTCCCTGGGGGTCCATACTCAGCCCGGACGCCCGCGCCCAACTGGTGGCATTCGTCCGCACCCTGGAGGGCACCAACCCGCCCAACGGCAAGGCCCCCGAAGGTGAACTGGTCGAAACCTCCGAAACGGACGCTTGACCGCCACCTCGGACATTCTGGAGTCGCCCGAGGCGGTTCTCACCACCCTCCGGGCAGATGGTCGGCGGCGCTGGTTGTATCCCACGCCCAGCCCCGGCCGCTACATGGATGCCCGCCGCGTCGTCGGCTGGGTCCTGATCCTGTTGTACATCGCCCTGCCGATCATCAAGATCGGCGGTTACCCGGCCGTACTGCTGGACGTGATGCAGCGGGAATTTGCCTTCTTCGGCATCGTGTTCTATCCCACGGACACGCTGCTCCTGATGGCCTTTCTCATCGGCATCATTGCGTTCGTCATCCTGGGAACGGCCCTCCTGGGCCGGGTCTGGTGCGGCTGGGGATGCCCTCAGACCGTTTACCTGGAGTTTGTATTCCGGCCCATCGAGCGCCTGCTTGAGGGAAAGGAGCACACCCGGAAGCGGCGTGACGAGGGGCCGGCCACCTGGGACCGGATCTGGCGCAAGGCGGTCAAATGGAGCCTGTACACGCTGGTCTCCGCCGTCCTGGCACACACGTTCGTGGCCTACTTCGTGGGCTGGGGCGATCTGCTTCAGTGGATGACCGGCGACCCGCGCGAGCACTGGGGATTCTTCCTGCTCATGGCAGGGACTACCGGTCTGATCCTGTTCGACTTCGGAATCTTCCGGGAGCAGATGTGCACCATCACGTGTCCCTACGCGCGGATGCAGTCTGTCCTGCTGGATCCTGAATCGCTGATCGTTTCCTACGATCCTTCCCGAGGCGAGCCGCGGGCCCGGAGATCGAAGGCCAAAATGGCTCGCGAGGCCGATGGCCTGGAGGCGGCCAAGGGCGACTGCATTGACTGCTACGCCTGCGTCCGTACCTGCCCGACCGGCATCGACATCCGTGACGGCCTTCAGATGGAGTGCATCGCCTGCACGCAGTGCATTGATGCCTGCGATTCCATCATGGACAAGATCGAGAAGCCCCGCGGACTCATTCGCTACACGTCGGAAAACGAGCTGGCAGGCGGCAAGACCCGGATCCTGAGACCACGAACCATCCTGTACAGCTTGCTGCTGCTGATCGCGGTGAGTGCATTCACGACGGTCGCGGTGTCGCGAGACGATTACGACGTCAACATCGGCCGCGTCTCCGGAGACCCCTACACCGTGCTCCCTGACGGCGCGATTGCCAACCGGCTTCGGTTTCGCGTTCGCAACCAGACCGGAGGCCCGTCTTCCTTTGACGTGGCTGTGATTGCTCCTGAAGGCGCAAGCATCCGCCCCATTGGCGCCCTGCCTATCACCTTGGAAAAGGGTGAAATGAAGCGGATCGAAGCCTTTGTTGTGATTGATCCCTCCTCCGTCGAGAACGGCGTGGCTCAGGCCACGTTTGAGTTGTCCTTCGGAACCGGCGGCACCGAGCGGTACGATTTCCCAATCCTGGGTCCCTCCGGACCCGGGCAAACCCGTTGAGACGATGAAACTCCGCGTTCCCCCAGAGATCGCATGGCCGCTGTTTGTAGTAGCGCTGCTGTTG
>JABDJZ010000040.1 GCA_013003255.1 Rhodothermales bacterium | reverse complement strand
GCCCTTGGGACTGCACTGAAACAGGCGCTGGGCGACAAGCGAGGCATCGAGCGGTATGCCTTTCTGCTCCCCATGGACGAGGCGCTGGCGCACCTGGCGCTGGACTTCGGCGGGCGCAGCCACCTGGCGTGGGACGTGCCGTTTTCCCGGGATCGCGTCGGCGACGTGCCGACCGAAATGTGGTCGCACTTCTTCAAGAGCTTCTGTGACGCCGTGGCGTGCAACCTGAACGTCCGCGCATCCGGGGAGAATGACCACCACGTCATCGAGGCGGTTTTCAAGGGACTGGCCCGCTGCATCAGGGACGCGGTCCGCAAGACCGGTAGCGACCGCATCCCCAGTTCCAAGGGGACACTGTGAACGTCGCCATCCTCCGATATAACGCGGGCAACATCCGAAGCGTGGTTCACGCGCTGAAGCGCCTCGGGTTCAAGCCCGAGGTGACCAATGATCCGGCAGCACTTCGCGCTGCAGACAAGGTGATCTTTCCAGGCGTCGGCGAGGCGTCGTCTGCAATGGCGTACCTCAGGGACCGCGGGCTGGACACCCTGATCCAGTCGCTGACGCAACCCGTACTCGGGATCTGCCTCGGCCAGCAACTGCTCTGCCAGTACTCGGAAGAAAACGACACGGAATGCCTCGGCGTTTTCCCTGGCCGGGTGCGACTTTTCCCGCCGGAAGACAAGGTGCCCCACATCGGCTGGAACAGCATCGGCAATCTGCAAGGACCTCTTTTCGATGGTCTGACCGACGGAGTACACATGTACTTCGTGCACGGATTCTACGCGGAGAAGGGCCACCTTACCACGGCGGTCACCGAGTACATTAGACCGTTCAGCGCGGCCATGTCATACGGCAACTTTCACGCGGTACAGTTCCATCCGGAGAAGAGCGGGGATGCCGGGGCCGTGATCCTGAACAACTTCCTGAAGCTCTGACATGTCGTACACGCTGGTCGGCAAACAGGTGCGGGTGCACCTCTACTCCCGCGATGGCATCGCGCTTGGCACCGTGACCGGTCGCGTCGCGGATTATGCCCCCAAAGTGGAGGTCGGTCCCGGCATGAAGAAGGACCTGGTCTACGTGGTAGACATTGAGACGGGCGATCCGGAGGTCCCGTACAAGAACAGCACGGGCGAGGAGAACGAGTCCTGGTTCGCGGTCCAGGACATCGAGGTCATCGACGACGAAGCGCCCCGCCTGTTCAGCAACTAGCCTGAGACAGGTTTGCTGGAGGCGGCCACCCCCGGCCCGGAGTCTTACAGCGGCGGCCACCGCCAGCCCGAAGTCCCCCTGCAGAGCAGAGGCTGGCCTTTGCCCTTGCCCCCACGGCGCGGCGTCCGGTACGTTCTCGGCTCAACTCACCGCGACCGCCATGCTTCGCCGCTGTCTTCTTCCCCTCCTTGTCCTGCCCTTTCTGCTGCCCACCTTCACCGCCCAGGCGCAGCGGTTGCCAGAGAACCTCCAGGTTTTCCCAAAGGACACGCCCCGGTCGGAACTGATTCCGATGATGCGTGACTTCTCTTTTGCCACGGGGCTCCGTTGTGAGGGGTGCCACTATGACCCGGTCGGAGAGGGCAACTTCCGCGACATAGAGTTCGCGAGCGATGCCAATCCCATGAAGGAGAAGGCACGCTTCATGATTCGCATGACCCGCAACCTGAATGAGTTCGTCCTGCCGATGGTGCCGAACCGCAGCGAGCCCGGCTTCCAGATTACCTGCAAGACCTGCCACCGTGGCCAGGCCAAGCCGCTGCTACTTGGCCAGGACCTCCTGATGACGGTGCACGAATCCGGCGTGGACTCTGCGGCGGCCCGGTACCGATTCCTCAGGAGCAACCTCGGGATGCGGGGTGCCTTTGACTTCGGGGAGTGGGAGACCAATGAACTGGCCGCTGAACTGGTCGAGGAAGGGCGCGTCGAAGACGCGATCGTCATCTACGAACTCAACGCCGATTTTCACCCGGAGTCGGCTGCCATTCAGGGAAGTCTCGGGCAGTTGTACGAGGAGACCGGTGACACCGAAGCTGCCATCAGGGCCTACGAGAAGGCTTTGGAACTGGGCGCTCCCGCCCGATTGATCCAATCCCGACTGGACGAACTCAAAGGGGGTGACTGACAGGCGTATCTTGGCGCCATGGAAAATCCCTTTCTTCGCGCACTGCCGCTTGCCCTGCTGCTAGCTGCCTGCGCCTCGCCAGCGGCTGAGCCCCTGCCATTCGGCGGAGACCCCTGGCCCGATATCCGGCAGGACCGCATCCACAACCTGCTTCCGGGTGCCATGGATGAGGCCGGCGTTGACACCTGGTTGACGCTTTGCCGGGAAAACAACAATGACCCGCTCGCCCGCCACGTGGGGTGCGAGAACGCCGGGGGCACGGCGGCCTTTCTTTTCTTTCGGACCCCCGAAGGCGTAAAGCCTGTGGCCATTTCACCTGCTGGCGAGGCCACCTCGCTGGCAGAACTTGGCACGCACGAGGTCTTCCGCATCGAGCGTGGAACCAGTATCTGGAATCACGTGGTCGGTCAGCTGGAAGCCCATGGCGCCCAGCGCGTGGCCATCAATTCGGGAGGACGTGCCGCAGCAGACGGCCTGTCACACACCCAATACGAGGCCCTTGCCCAGGGATTGGGCGAAGACTGGATGGCCAGGACCGTCTCCTCGGAAGAACTGGTCGTGGCCTGGCTCTCTGTCAAGACACCCGAGGAGGTCGACATCATGCGGCGGGCGGCCGCGCTGACTGCCCGCTGGGAGGTGGAGGCCTATGAACAGGTCATTCCGGGTGAATGGACCGACCTCGACATCGCCAATTACCTGGAAGCCCGAATGGCAGAAGCCGGAGTCGGGGATGGATGGTCGCCGGCCCAGAATCCGGCCGTGAATTCCGGAAAGGACCGGGGCCACTCCCACCCCACGGAACGGGTCATTCAGCCCGGTGATTTCATTCAGATCGATTTCGGCATCAGGGTCCACGACATGTGGGTCACCGACATACAGCGATTTGCCTATGTACTGGCTCCAGGCCAGGACGAGGCACCGCCGGAGGCCCTGGAAAAATGGAACACGGCCGTCCGGGGAAGTCGGGCGGCCTTCGCGGCCATGAAGCCGGGCGCCTACGGAGGTGAGGTTGACCGGGCACAGCGAGTGATACTGGACGAGACGGGCTCGGTACCTGTCATGTGGGGCACGGGCCACCCAGTAGGCTACTGGGCGCACGATGTCGGCCCTCGCTTGGGCGGCGGCAATCTCGGGCGCGAACTGAATCGCAACCCGGACCAACGCCTCAAACCGGGAATGACCTTCGCGTTCGACGGCTTCTATTCATGGCCACTTTCCGATTCGACTACCAAGACGATCTCCGTGGAGGAAATGGTGGTCATCACCGAATCTGGGGCCGAGTGGCTAACGCCGCCGCAAGACGATCTTATTCTAATCCCGAGCAGGTAACCTTATGCGACTTCTGATCCTAGTTCTCATGCTAGTCCCTTCGATGGCCATGGCCCAAGACTGGGCTGTTGCGGCTTTGGACGCCTCGCCGAGACATCACGAGTGGGTGGCCATCGAATCTCAGGACAGACCGCTCCACCTGTTTGTGGCCTATCCCGAAACGGCGGAGCCAGCACCCGTCTTCCTGGTGATCCACGAGAATCGCGGACTTACCGATTCCGTGCGACTGTTCGCGGACCAGGTCGCCGAGGCCGGCTATGTCGCCGTAGCCATAGATCTCCTTTCGAGTTCGGATCCGGCCCTATCTCGTACCTCTGACTACGCGGACTCCGACGCCGCACGCTCCGGTCTCTATGAGTTGGATCCGGCCGGGGTAACCATGGATCTAAACGCTGCACAGGCGTACGCCGCAGGGCTTCCGGCCAGCGACGGGACCTTGTTTGTGGCTGGCTTCTGTTGGGGCGGGTCCCAAACCTTCCGGTATGCCACGTCGGCCGAGGGAGTCGCGGCCTTCATGGTGTTCTACGGGTCACCGCCGGCCGAGGGCTTCGAAAACATCTCGGCACCAGTCTATGGGTTTTACGGCGAGAACGATGCCCGTATCAACCAGACCATCGAGCCCGTGTCGGCCACGATGGCAGAGCTTGGAAAGACCTATCACCCCGTGATCTATCCGGGCGCAGGTCACGCTTTCATGCGGCGAGGCGATGATCCATCCACCGCCAAGGACGACCCAAATCTCTTCGCCAGGAATGCCTCCTGGGAGCGTCTGAAGATGTTGGTAACCCTCTCAAACCGCTGACCTCGAAGACTAATTCACAATTCAAAGCTAAAGTTCTGAGTGCTGCGGCCGATCCCGGTATGGAGTGTCACGTCCCTTTTGCGGATGTGACTACACAAACGCCACATCGCGGCCACCATGAGATCCTCCCTTCTTCGCCTCCTTTCTCTCGCCTGCTTCGCAGTCTTCGCCTCCGGGTGCGTCGACTCGATGCTGTCTCCAGACTCGCCTCCTGCCAACCGTCAGGAGGAGGCTTCCTTCGAGGGTAAGCTTCGGCATCCCCAGCTGATGGACAAGCTGACCAGCAGCTATGCCGGCAAGGGCGCCGCCGGTGAGACTCACGTTTTTGTGGGTTTCAACGAGTACGAGGCCGATGGCATCACGCGCCGCGTCCTTGATAGCTACGGCATCACTCGTCGCGTCCTTGAGGAGTACGGCGTTACGCGCCGAGTCATGGATTCCTACGGAGTCACCCGCCGCATTCTCGAGGAATACGGGGTAACTCGTCGCGTCCTGGATGCATACGGGATTACCCGCCGCGTGCTTGAGTCCTATGGCGTGACCGGCGCGGACCTTGACCAGAACGACAATATTATCACAGACAGCTTCCTCGCGGATCGGGGCATCACAGCGGCGCAGCTGGAGCAGCAGGGAGTCACCCGGCGCGTTCTGGATGACTACGGCGTGACTCGTCGGGTTCTTCAGGATTACGGTGTTACGGACGCCGCGTATGACGAGGCTCTTGCCACCTTCGAGCGCTCGCTGCGCCTCAAGGTTCGCATTGACAATGCCGTTCCGGGCATGTTCATCAGCCTGGGATCCCTGGACCTGACGACCTTCCTGGAGGAAATCGCTTCGGACACGGACATCTCGCTGGTCGAACTGGACATCCCGTTCCAGGGACCGATCGTGGCCAGCCTCAATGACGGACCGCACTCGACTGAATTGATGCCGTGGGGCGTCGATCGGTCAGGCTTCACCGGCGAAGCCGGCACAGGTGTCGAAGTCTTCGTCCTGGACTCGGGCGTCTACGCCAACGATCTGAATGTGGCCGAGCGCAAGGACTTCACCTCCCTCTTTACGAATCGCAACCAGACAACCTGGGACGACACGGCGATTCAGGAGCAGCCCTTCTTTGATCCTCGTGACAGCGGCAACCCCAATGACGAGTCGGGCCACGGCACGCACGTAGCCGGTACGATTGCCGCTCTGAACAACGGAACCGGTGTGGTTGGTATGGCTCCGAACGCAGAGATTCACAGCCTCAAGGTTCTCACCGCCCAGGGACAGACAGACATCACGACGCTGATGGCTGCCCTCGACTACGTGATCGTGCAGCACCAGCTTCGTCCATCCACTCCCAAGGTGGTGAACCTCAGCCTGGGCATGGACATCGGATCCACCGCCTACAACATTCTCGACGAGGCCGTCCAGAAAGTGATTGACAACGGTATCACCGTTGTAGTCTCAGCCGGCAACGCCGGAATGGATGCCGCGACCGTCTCGCCGGCGCACGTTACGGATGCCATCACGGTGGGCGCCTACGACCTGAAGAACGACATGTCCACCTTCTCCAACCATGGAGCCTCGGTAGACATTAACGCTCCGGGCGAATTGATCGTATCGCTTTCGAATGATCCTGCTGACGTGGCCTCTGGCTTCGCGATTGTGGAGAGTGGAACATCGATGGCCGCTCCGCACGTGACCGGTGCTGCTGCGCTGTTTCTTACCACACATCCGCAGGCGACTCCTGCGCAGGTCAAGCAGTCCCTACTTGGCGCCGCCCGGAACATGGTCACGAACCAGCCTGCCGGTACGACGGACCGGAGCCTGTGGGTCGGTCCATCGGAGGACGGTGGAACCAGCATTCACGACGTGACGCTGCCTCCCTTCTTCCAGTATGCCATCCTGTCCAAGGGCAAAATTGAGCTGCAGAACGGCGTGGATATTTTCCATGACCTCGATGCCAGCCTCAACGCAAACATCCTGGCCGGCGATAGCCTCAAGTTCTCCAATGGCATGCTGGCTCGCGGGTTCGGCTACACCGGAACCGGCGTCTCCGACAAGGAACTCGGAGATCGCTACTTCCAGCCCGTGTACAATCCTGCAGGACTCCACGGCACGCAGTTGGCCACTCCCGTCGAGATGCCTCGCTTCAACGTCAACGACTTCCGGGAGATGGCCGACATCAAGAATGATGATCCGCTGGGCCTCCAACTCGTGGGAAGCTATGACTGTGGGACCCGCGAGGATCCGCTCATCTGGTATGTGCTGAATGACCTCCAGACCGACGGTCGCGTCACGCTCAACGGCTACTGCATCTTTATTGTCGGAGGCAACATCCAGATTCAGCACAATCTCACGGTCGTAAACGATGCGGCCGAGACGAGTCTGGCGCTGTATGCCGGCGGCGAGCTTCAGATCGAAAAAAATGGCCTGAATCTTCCCGCTCAGATCTTCGCCTCCGCCGTCCAGGTACAGGGTGGCAATATTACGTTCCGCGGCAGCCTGACCGTTCAGGGTGATCTGCAGTTCGAGGGCAACATCAACGTTGCATACCGCCCGGCCAACTGTATTCTGACCGAGCCTTTCTGGCCCACGGGTAACTGCTCGACGGCTCCACTACCTCCGAGCGAGCCCGCTCCTTCAGACCCGGCGCCTAGCGATGCTCCTGCGCCGAGTGAGCCGGCACCGACTGATGCGCCCGCACCGGATGCGCCCGCACCCACCGATGCGCCAGCACCGGATGCACCGGCCTCAACCGTCTACAATGTCGAGGATGCCTTTGCGTCCAACAGCTTCTCTGGCACCGACGGCACGCAGGACTGGGCATCCGCCTGGAACGAACTCGGTGAATCCAACGGTCCCGGCAGGGGCAAAGTGCGCGTCGTGAGTTCCACGGCCTGCCAGACCGGTCGTTGCCTCAAGATCAACGCTCAGAAGAGCAACCGCGGTGCCTACCGCGTGATGAATCTGACCGGGGCGACGTCCGCGACCTTGAGCTTTGACTACAAGACGGCTGCTCTTGGCGGTGCCGGCATGCAGGTTGACGTGTCGAGCGACGGTGGTGCCACCTGGGTCAAGCTGGCTTCCTTTTCAGCCAACCTGCGCTCCAGCATGAGCTTTGACATCACCGACTACAAGTCTGCTCAGACCGCAGTGCGGTTCATCTCCAGGAACGACGGCGACGGCAACCTCTTCGTGGACAACGTCCGCATCGAGAGCGACTCCTTCGGCTACGGCGGCGGCTACTAGTCGCGGTCTCTTCTCTTGCAACGCTCGCGGGCGTGTATGCCACACGGCATGCACGCCCGCCGTCCGTTTGGCGGCTTTCGGGAGCCAGTCCCCCTTCATCGATTTTTGCCCGGAGCAATTCCCCGACCCCGACGTTGGCGAGCGCGGAGAGGTGGCAGAGTGGTCGAATGCACTGGTCTTGAAAACCAGCGTGCCGCAAGGTACCGTGGGTTCGAATCCCACCCTCTCCGCATTGCGCTTCGGACTGTGGTGA
>JABDJZ010000008.1 GCA_013003255.1 Rhodothermales bacterium | reverse complement strand
GTGGTGGTCACGTTCATGGTGACAGACAGGCTGCTCTCGCCCTGCGCACCGATGACCCAAGATGAAACGTTGTGCTCAGCCTGCTCCGCCAGTTCGGTGGCGGTGCCGAGGAGGTCAGCGCCCACGGCTGTGATGCGATAGTGACTGGCTGTCTGCAAACTGTCCCCAGCCGCAATGGTTACGTCAATGCGGTACTCGTCACCGGCATTAGTGCCGGGGATGGTGACGACGCCGGTGTCCTCGGCACCGCCTGCGGTGAGCGGATAGGCCACAGAAACAGAACCCGAGCCGGACGGACCTGACACGGCCATGGTCGCGGTGCCATCCTCGCGGTCTACGTCCACAGATATGGCATGCAACGTCAACTCCAGATCACCACCGGTACTGCGTGCCCACCACGTGTGGGTGGCCGAAGGCGCACCGAGCACCATCAGGGGCGGCATGCAGAGTTTGGCGCCTTCCTGGAAGAACGAGTCTCCCGGATCAATGCTGAAGGCTGGTTGCTGGGCCTGGGCAGGGAGAGTGAGGAGGGAGAACAGAACGCCGGCGAAAAACACCCGGCGATTGATTGGGGAATACATGGGAAGCCTCGTGGGTGAACAATAGAACTTTCCACAAGACGCGAGACAGGGCCCCGAAAAGGGCCACGGCCTTCATTATTCCTTCGCACTCGGAATTTCCGGGATTAATCGGCCGGCTCTACTCTGGCGCGTCAACCAGATTCCGAAACCGCAGCATCACCCGGCCCGCCGGAGACAACGCTGCCAGTTCGCCGAGCACCCGCCGGGCCAGGACGGGGTCATCGGTGATGATGCCATCCACGCCGAGATCAACGGCCGACACCATGGTACCGGGATCATTGAGCGTCCAGGCATACACGCGCTGTCCGCTGGCGTGGGCGGTCCGAACCAAGGCGGGCGTAAGGCGCGGTAGGGCCACCGCCACAAAGTCCACAGGTAGTCGGGTCACACTGCCGACGCTGGCCGCGCTCAGGTACCCCCGAGGCGTTTCCGGTGCCAGGTCTGCCAGCTCCCGTACGGCCCCGACGTCCAGCGACATGAAGGCAACCTGGTCTTCCATACCCAGCCGCCGAACCTCGTCCACAACCAAGCGGGCGAGAAGTGGATCGCGCCCGTAGTATTTCAATTCGATCATCACCTGGACCCGCCCACGCGCACGATCCAGGAAGTCCGACAGCAGGGCCACCTGAAGATCTTCAGGCGCTACGCCGGCTTCCGTCCCGAGTGTCTGGCCTAGAATGCTTTCGGAGCGCGCTCCCTGAATGCGCTGGGAACTCCCGGCCACGCGCATCAGGTCGGCATCATGCACGACCACGAGGACACTGTCCACGGTGCGCTGAACGTCGATCTCCACCCAGTCCGCCCCGGCGTCTATGGCGCGATCCAGAGCCAGGAGACTGTTCTCAGGCGCGAGGCTGGGACCGGCGCGGTGTGCGATTACCTCGACAGGCCCCGGGGGTGGCGCGGGGTTAATGAAAGCGCCCGTGGCAAGGAGCCCCACGAACAGAATGAGCGCAGCGAGAATGGCGACGCGCCCCCGCCCCACCCAGCCAACCACGGCTCTGGCGGCACGCATGGAGAGTGCTCCGAGACCCGGAAGCTTGGGTACCTTTTCGTGGAGGTCCGTGTCCTCGTAGTAGAACTTGACCAGCACGGTGGACAGGAGCGAGAACCCCGCAAAGGAGATCACGGCGTCGAGCGCCAGCGTACCGACGGTATAGGCTCCTGTGGCCAGAATGATCAGCGTTAGCGAGTCCGTCGCGGCAGCCAGAGCCTCCACCGCAGTCTGCGCCAGATAGAAGGAAGTGCTGGCCGCCACGGCCCGGGCGATGAGCCAGAGTCCAAGACTCAGCGAGAAGACGCGTATCATCCGCCCGGCGCTGTCGCGGGTTCGCTCCCAGCCTCGGCGAATGGCCACAGTAAGGGGACGATGGCCGTCCAGATAGGCTGGCAGCGCAGGCACCGAGCGAATCGCCAGCCTGCCCGCCGCCACGGCCCAGACCAGGCCTATGAGACCGGCAGAAACCACCGCGTAGGCAATCTCTCGCGGTCGGGACTCCAGGTAGTAGTTGATGTCATACTCGGTCAGGAAGAGACCGTATACCCCGAATAGCGCAAGCGCCAAAGGCACCAGCAGCACGCCGGCAGCGGTCACCGTGAACACCGTCACGCGGAACAGCGCCGGGATCTGGGGGACGAGTTCTTTCAGCGTCTGGGTTGCGCTCGGAGTCCGCCCCTCAATATGGTCCGTCACAATTCGGAAGAGACCGGCGAACCGCACCACCGCTGCGGTCAACGCAATACTCCCGGTCATCAACGCATAGAAGAGCCCTACGGGCGAGATCAGCCACCGAAGTAATTCCTCGTTGCCCCACACCTGCTCCGAACCCAGCACCTGTCGACCAAGAAGCGCCGAGGTGAGGGGCGCAAGGGTGGCCACAAGCAGCACCCAGACCAACACCGTCCAGGTCGCCATGGGCTTCCACAGCAACACAACGCGCCGACGCGCCGAGTTGAAGGCGTCGTCGCGGAGTGTGCGGCCAATCATGAGGTAGAGGTGTACTTCGGGGTGACCTCTAAGCTCGTGTCAGATCGGGATTGCACCAAACCAATCACGCTGGCCGCCCATTGACGCGATCAGCCACTGTCGATGAGGCGGAAACGACACCCACCGACATCATTCGGCAGGTGCGCCTGGAGAAGGCCGCCGAACAGTCGAAAACACGGCCGATTCTCCACTTTATCTCCCGTTTTGATTGCTCCTAAGCGGAAATACGAAGGCATATGCCACTTAGCCGGACCGAAACCCCCACTGTCAGGATACTTGTCGCATGCTCTAGTTTGGAATTCCACGGGGGCGACAAGAGGTATCGAGATGAGCAAGAAGTACACAGCGGAACAGAGACAGGCGGTGCTGGCGAGGCTGGCTCCCCCGTTCAACGAGTCGGTGAAAGACGTAGCCAAGGCAGAGGGGCTATCGATGTCCGCGATCTACAACTGGATCAACGCGGCCAAGAAGCAGGCCCGTCCGTTCCAAGAAGAAGAGGCGCCACCAGAGAGCGAAGCGGCGGCAGACTGGACGGCACGGGACAAGTTTGCGGCCGTAGTTGAGACCGCCGCCATGAATGAGGCCGAGCGGTCGGCGTACTGCCGCTCGCGGGGGGTGTACCCGGAAGAGCTGGCCCTGTGGCGGAAGGCCTGCGAGCACGCCACCGACTGGGCCGATGACCAGGTCCGTCAGCGGGCTGATGCGAACAAGGAGGCCGCACGCCGCATCCGCAATCTGGAACGGGAGCTTGCGCGCAAGGAGAAGGCGCTCGCTGAAGCGGCCGCGCTGTTAGTGCTGAGAAAAAAAGCCGCGGCGATCTGGGGGGACGAGGACGAATGATCAGCACCCAGGATCGCCGCTTCGCACTTGAGCTGATCGCGGAGGCCCGGCAGGCAGGGGCTCGTCTGGCTCCGGCATGCCGCGAGTTGGGACTGACGGCCCGTACGTATCAGCGGTGGACCCGCAAGGAGGCGCCCGCTGAGGACGGCCGTCTCACGAGCTCCCGCCCGGTACCATCCCACGCCCTGTCGGCCACCGAGCGTAAGCAGGTCATCGCCGTGTGCAATGACCCGGAGTATGCTTCGCTACCTCCTGGCCAGATTGTGCCCAAACTGGCGGACGAAGGGACCTACGTGGCCTCGGAGTCCACCTTCTACCGTGTACTAAAGGCCGAAGGCCAACAGAACCACCGGGGTCGTTCCAAGGCCCCACGGACCCCGAAGCCGCTCGTCACGCACACGGCGACAGGCCCCAGAGAGGTCTTTTGCTGGGACATCACCTGGCTACCGGGACCGGTGCGCGGGCGCTTCTTCTACCTGTACCTGATCATGGACCTCTACAGCCGCAAGGTTGTCGGGTGGGAAGTGCATGAGCGGGAGTTGGCCCAGCACGCCAGTGCCTTGATCGAGCGCACCCGGCTGTCCGAACGGTGTGTCGACCGGCCGCTGGTGCTGCATGGGGACAATGGCAGCCCGCTCAAGGCAGCCTCGGTGCAGGTGACCCTGAGGCGTCTGGGCATCGTGCCCTCTTACAGCCGGCCGCGCGTCAGCGACGACAACGCCTTTGTGGAGTCCCTCTTCCGGACGTGCAAGTACGTGCCGACCTATCCGAAGAAGGGCTTTGCTGACCTCACGTTGGCGCGGCAGTGGGTGGCCGCGTTCGTGCGGTGGTACAACCACGAGCACAGGCACAGCGGCATCCGGTTCGTGACGCCGGAGGAGCGCCATCAAGGCCTGGACCACGAGATCCTGGCAAAGAGGAAAGCCCTCTACGAAGCAAAACGGGCCGAACACCCGGGCCGCTGGTCAGGGCAGGTCAGAAACTGGGAGCCGATCGGCGCGGTCCACCTCAATCCAGAGCGTGAAGACCAAGCGCCAGCGGCTGCCGCATGACAATTCATGCGACAAGTAGCCTGAAAGTCACCGGCGCAGCCCTCGCGGAGTGGGATACGGGCGGCATTTTCCACTCGTTGCCGGGGTGCGGCGCTGTAACTCAGTCCCAGGAGCCTCATGAAGGGGACGGCGAGCCCGATGGCCGAACGCCAGACCGCAGGCCGGCGGCCCGCTACTACCCCCCTCACCCCTCATACCTGCTCGGCGCCACCCCGTACCGCTGCTTGAACGCCCGCGAGAAGTACGGCCCCGAAGCAAACCCCGTGAGGTCAGCAACTTCCTTGACGCTGGTACCACCCGCCTCCAGCAGCTGAGCCGCTCGCTCGAGGCGGATCCGCCGAATGAGATCGCCGGGCGTCTCGTCAACGAGCGCCCGGAGCTTTCGGAGCAGTTGCCTCCGACCCATCGCGAGTGATTCCGCGAGTTGGTCGACGCCGAAGTCCGGGTCAGCCATCTGGTCCTCGACGATTTCGCATACCTGCTCGAGAAACGCCACCTCCGCAGGCGGGAGATCGATCTCCTTCGCCCCGACGACGACGGGGGCGTTGCTCCACTGGGC
>JABDJZ010000616.1 GCA_013003255.1 Rhodothermales bacterium | reverse complement strand
GTGCGAGGGTACCGGGATCTGGTCCAGGCCGTAGAGGCGGGCTACCTCTTCGATAAGATCAATCTCGCGCTCTACGTCAGGGCGGAAGGGCGGCACGGTCACTTGCCACGGGGTACCGTCTCCACGGACTTCGAAGCCAATGGCCCGAAGCAGGCGTTCACAGGCATCTGTCGGGACTTCGATGCCAAGCACCGTAGTGATGCGGGCATGCCGGAGTTCCAGAGTCCGGGGCGTCCATGCCACCGGGTTGGCGTCCACCATGCCGTCGACAATCTCACCTCCGGCAAGGTCTCGCATGAGTTCGGCGGCCCGCGCAGCTGCCCAAGGCTGGCCTGTGGGGTCAACGCCGCGTTCGAACCGGTACGATGCGTCGGTCTGCAGCTGGAGCGCCTTGGAGGCTTTCCGGATATCGGCCGGATTGAACCAGGCGCTCTCAATCAGCACGTTGACTGTCTGATCGGAGACTTCCGAGTTCTCGCCGCCCATCACGCCGGCTACCGCCACATCGCGGTCCCCATCCGCGATCATGAGCGTCCCGTCGGGCAGCTTCCGTTCCTTGCCGTCAAGGGTGGTGAAGACCTGACCGGGCTTGCTGCGCCGTACGATAATGCGTGCTCCCGCGAGCTGGTCAAAGTCGAAGGCGTGCAGCGGCTGGCCGCACTCGTACATCACATAGCTGGTGATGTCGACGACGTTGTTGACCGGGCGAAGGCCGACCGACTCAAGCCGCGCACGCATCCACTGGGGAGATTCTCCGATGGTGACGCCTCGAACCAGAATGCCGGTGTATCGGTGGCAGCCATCGGGAGCCTGAATGTCCACCGAGAACGCGTCAGCCGCAGGACCGCCGTTCGCCGGGACCTTGACGTCCGGCCGGGTTACCGGTGTTTCGGCCAGTGCTCCCACATCGCGGGCTACGCCAAGGTGCGAGATGGCGTCCGGGCGGTTCGGGGTGATGGCCAGATCAATCGAGATGTCGGAAGTCAGGATGCCCTGTCCGGAGAGGTACTCGGCAAAGGACTTCCCGAGGGGAGCGTCATCGGCCAGGACCATGATGCCGTCGTGGTCATCGCCGAGCCCGAGTTCATCTTCCGCGCAGATCATCCCCCGGGATTCCTGACCGCGGATCTTGGACTTCTTGATGGTGACAGGCACCAGTTCATCCGGGTTCTTCCGATCCGGGAGGTGAAGCACCGTGCCTTCGGTGGCCACGGGGACACGCTGGCCGGCGGCCACGTTCGGAGCGCCACAAACGATCTGAACAGGGTCTCCGGAGCCGAGATTCACCTGACAGACCCGGAGTCGGTCCGCGTCCGGGTGTGGCTGAACATCCAGGACGTGTCCTACCACCACACCCTCCAGGTCGGAGCCCATCGGGTCAATGGACTCAACCTCGAGTCCGCTCATGGTCAGGCGGTCACCAAGCTCCTGCGGAGTCCAGTCCGTCTGGACGTAATCGGCTATCCAATTGCAGCTGATTCTCATGTCAGTAAGGGGTACGATCCCCGGCGGAATGGACTAGTTGAACTGGGACAGGAAGCGGACATCGTTCTCGTAGAGCACGCGGATGTCGCTGATGTTGTGACGGAGCATGGCGATTCGCTCGACACCCATCCCGAAAGCGTACCCGGTGTATTTCTCCGGGTCGATGTCGACGGCCTTGAGGACCTCGGGATCCACCATCCCGCTGCCCAGGATCTCCAGCCAACGGCCCCCATCAGGGTGCGAATCATCGCGCCACCAGATGTCAGCCTCGGCGCTGGGCTCGGTGAACGGGAAGAAACTGGGACGGAAGCGCATTTTCACGTCGTCCCCGAAGATCTCGCGGGCAAACGAGTTCAGAATCTGCTTGAGATCGGCCATCGAAACACCCTGGTCCACGTAGAGGCCTTCAACCTGGTGGAACAGGCAGAAGGACTTGTACGAGATGGCCTCATTGCGATAGACGCGACCCGGGGCAATCACCCGGACCGGCGGCTGCTGGTTCTGCATCACCCGGATTTGCACCGGCGATGTGTGGGTTCTCAGGAGTACCCCCTTGCCCTCCTCATCCGGCGCATCGATCCAGAAGGTGTCCTGCATGTCCCTGGCAGGGTGGTCCGGCGGGAAGTTCAGAGCGCCGAAGTTGTGCCAGTCATCCTCAATCTCGGGGCCCTCGGCCACGGCGAAACCAAAGGACTCGAAGACCCGACGTATCTCTCGCTCGGTCTGGGTGATGGGGTGCAGGCTGCCAAGGGCAGGGCGTCGCCCCGGCAGGGTCAGGTCCAGGTCCACCGGTGCGGACCGTTCCTGCGCCATCAACTGCTGCTGGGCCTGCTCCAGGCGAGTCTCCACGGCCTGCTTGAGCGCGTTGACACGCTGTCCGTAGGCTCGACGCGATTCGGGCGCCACCCGGGGGATGCCCTTCAGAAGCTCCGTGATGCGGCCCTGTTTCTTGCTCAGGTAGCGGATCCGGAACGCGTCGATTTCCTCCGCCGTGGACAGTGCGGCCTGGGCCACGGCTGCCTCCAATTCGCCGAAGGTGGTGTCTAGGTTGTCAGCCATCGTGTAGAACGTGGTCTTCAGAATCTGTCCAAATAGAAAATCCCGCCGTGCCCAGGGCCCGCGGCGGGATTTCCAAGTCGATCACAGAATCGAGTCGGCGCTGGGCGGCACTAAAGCGTCAGCCGCCCCGTAAATCGCTGGTACACTCGACTCATCATCTCAGCTACTTGCTGGCAACCTCGACGACCTTCGAGAAGGCCTGGGGGTCATTCATCGCAAGATCAGCCAGCACCTTCCGGTTGAGGGTGATGTCTGCCTTCCGAAGCGAACCGAGGAAGCGAGAGTACGAAGTCCCGTTCAGCCGTGCAGCCGCATTGATGCGGGCAATCCAGAGCCGGCGGAACTGACGCTTTCTCTGGCGACGGTCACGGTACTGGTACGTAAGGGCTTTTTCGACCGCGTTCTTGGCGACCGTATAAATGTTGCGCCGACGGCCCCAGTAGCCTTTGGCCATCGCCATGATCCGCTTGCGGCGGGCACGGGACGCAACTCTATTTTTTGCGCGTGGCATGCTTCTCTATCAGTTTAAGCCAGGATGAGCCGCTTCATGCGCGGCTCGTCGGCAGGGTCCACGAGCGTGGTCTCGCGCAGGTTGCGCTTGCGCTTGGGACTCTTCTTGGTCAGAATGTGGCTGTGGAACGCCTTCTTGCGCTTCAGACGGCCCGTACCGGTCACGGAGAACCGCTTCTTGGCACCGCTGTTGCTCTTCATCTTCGGCATGGTATCACTCCGGCTTTACAGCCTGTTGGTCTGCGTCGATCGCATCGACGCGATTTCTCCAGAGCCTGTTAAAGTACGACGCTGGAACTCGGACAGCCAATCCAGGCTTCCCTTCCGCTGGGAAAAACGGATGAAGTGAGGTGGGGTCAACCGGCCCACCACACTGATCCGTTACGGCTTCTTCTTGTTCGGGCTCAGGATGGTGGCCATTCGGCGCCCTTCCATGCGGGGCTCCTGGTCAATCTTGGCCAGGTCCTGGAGTTCGGTCATGAACCGGGCCAGGATTTCCATCCCGTGGTCTTTGTAGACAATGTCACGACCGCGGAACTGGACATAAGCGCGCACTTTGTGCCCCTGCTCGAGGAAGCCTTTTGCGTGCTTGACCTTGAAGTCGAAGTCGTGCGTATCCGTGTGCGGGCGGAACCGGATCTCCTTGAGCTCCTGGTTATGCGACTTCTTGCGCATCTCCTTTTCCCGCTTCTGCTGCTCGTACTTGAACTTCCCGAAGTCCATGATCTTGCAGACCGGTGGATCTGCATTCGGGGAGATTTCTACGAGGTCCAGCTGTTGATCCTGAGCCATCCTGATAGCTTCCTCGGTTTCATACACACCGTGGTTGCCTTTGGGATCTACGACGCGGACCGTTTGGGCCCGAATTCTGTCGTTTACTCGAACGCGTTGCTTACTGATAGTCGTCTGGGATTGGTGTCGAAATTGGGGGAGAGGTGGACAGGGATGGGCCCTGCCCCATAGGAAAACACGATAATACCGCCGTTACGGCATTCGTGTTTCACGAGGCCTCTGCCGCTGCGTGAACCTGGGACTCAGCAAGAACGGTGCCGGTGAAGTCACTCAGGGCCATAGATCCGAGATCGCCCTCTCCGTGACGCCTCACGGACACGGTCCCGGACTCCATTTCGCGAGCTCCGACTACCAGCATGTAGGGGATCTTTTTCATTTCGGCAGACCGGATTTTGTAGCCCACCTTTTCGTTGCGCAGATCGGTTTCCACGCGGACGCCCGCATCCTGCAGGTGTGCGGACACCTTCTCGGCATACGCCTCAAAATCCTGACCCACCGGAAGCACAATGGCCTGAACCGGCGCGAGCCAGGTGGGGAAGTTTCCTCCGCAATGCTCAATCAGCACGCCAATGAAGCGCTCCAGGGATCCGAAGGGCGCGCGGTGAATCATCACCGGGCGATGCTTCTCGTTGTCGGCGCCCACGTACCAGAGGTCGAAACGCTCGGGAAGGTTGTAGTCAATCTGGATGGTGCCCAGCTGCCAGCTTCGGCCCAGTGCGTCTTTGACCATGAAGTCCAGCTTCGGTCCGTAGAACGCGGCCTCGCCGACTTCCTCCACGGTCTCCAGGCCTTTTTCGAGGGCCGCTTCCCGAATGCTCTGTTCGGCCACATCCCAGAGTTCGTCCGAACCGACGTACTTCTCCTTGTTCTCGGGGTCACGAAGCGAGACCTGCGCCGTGAAGTCCGTGAAGCCCAGTGACCGGAATACCAGCAGGGTGAGGTCAATCACATCCTTGAACTCGGCCTTGACCTGTTCCGGCATGCAGAAGATGTGGGCGTCGTCCACCGTGAATCCGCGGACACGTGTGAGACCGCCCAATTCGCCCGACTGCTCGTAGCGGTACACGGTCCCGAACTCGGCGAGCCGGACCGGCAATTCGCGGTAGGACCGGGGCCGTGCGTCGTATATCTGCGTGTGATGCGGGCAGTTCATCGGCTTGAGGAGGTATCCGTCCTCCTCATCATCCATCATCGGGGGGAACTGAGAATCGCTGTAGTAGGGGTAGTGTCCCGACGTGCGATACAGGTCCAGCCGGCCGATATGCGGCGTGATCACGGGCTGGTAGCCGCGGCGCAGCTGCTCCTGCTTCAGGAAATCCACCAGCGTCTCGCGCACCATTGTGCCTTTCGGCAACCAGAGCGGCAGTCCCGAGCCCACCTTGGCGCTGAAGGTGAACAACTCCAACTCCTTGCCCAGCTTCCGGTGGTCGCGGGCCTTCGCCATCTCAAGCCGCTCCAGGAACTCGTCCAGCATGGCCTTCTTGGGGAAGGTGATGCCGTAGAGGCGGGTGAGCTGCTTTCGATCTGAATCCCCCCGCCAGTAGGCACCGGCGATGTTCAGGATCTTGGGGTTCTTGATCTTGCCGGACTTGGGGATGTGGGGGCCCCGGCAGAGGTCGACGAAATCGCCTTGCTGATAGAACGTGATGGTTCCGTCTTCGAGGTCCTCCAGAAGCTCCAGCTTGTACTCGTCTCCCTTCTCCTGGAAGTAGGCCACCGCTTCATCCTTGGGGACGTCCCGCCGGTCATAGGTCACGTCCCGGCGTGCCAGTTCAACCATCTTCTTTTCGATGGCCTCGAGGTCTTCCGGCTCAAGCGTTTTGTCGCCCAGATCTACGTCGTAGTAGAATCCATTGTCGATCGATGGGCCGATGCCAAACTTGGTGCCCGGATAGAGCGCCTCCAGGGCTTCGGCCATGATGTGCGCGGACGAGTGCCAGTAAGCGGCTTGACCTTCTTTGTCTCTCCAGGTGAAGACCTTGAACTCACCGTCCTCTTCGATGGGGCGTTGGAGGTCACGGATTTCTCCGTTTACACCCACGGAAAAGGCGTTTCGTGCCAGGCCCTCGGAGATGGATCGAGCCACGTCGAAGCCGGTGACGCCTCGATCAAAGGAGTGCTCGGAGCCGTCCGGGAAAGTGAGTTTGATGCTGTCGGCCATTGGGATGGTATTCGGTCTTTGGTTGGCCGCGACGTACAGGTGCCGCTGGCTTCTGCAAAACTAGGTCAGGATGGCGGGGTTTGAGCCGCCCGGATGTGGAGGTTCGACTCAAAACCCCGATGGAGACGTGCCGGTTCGGGACGGCGGTGTTCGCCGAGGAACCTCCTCATCGTCCAGGATGCGGTTGAGGATGGCCGCGGAAATGCCGTGCTCCGCGCAGATTTCCTCCCGCGTCAGATCCGAGTCCAGATAGTCGGCCACTACGGCACGGACCACTTCGGGATCGATGGCCTGCTTACGGGACCGCGGCGGCTCACCATGCGTCTTGAGCACCTTGATGAGCAGGCTGACGGGAATGTGGAACCGCTCACAGATTTCCTTCTGCGTCAGACCCTCGCGCGCCGCTTCAATCAAGCGGTAATCACGCACCCCGTACTCATATTGGCGCTCCATCGCACCCGATTGCAGGAGGATGCGGCGCACCTTGTATTCCTGCATGGACAGGAGGCGGGCAATGCTCGCAGCGCCAAGGCCCTCGCCGTGTAGTCGATGTATTTTATGCCACGTTTCGCTTCGCATAGAAAACGAGAAACGCGTAAGGCGGCCTGTTGTGCCGCCGCAATCCATCCCCACATGCGGTTCCTGCCCGGCATTCTCAGTCTGCTGTTGGTATCGGTGGTCCAGGCTCAGACTCCGCTGCTCGACATCAATACCTCGGCCAACGGCTCATCGCCGAGAGAGCTCATTCAGGTTGATGGACGGCTGTTTTTCACCGCGGAGGTTCCGGGAACCGGGAGGGAGGTCTACACCTGGACGGCCGGTGAAGGCGCCACCCTGCTTGGAGATCTGATTCCCGGATCCGATCACAGCGCGGCCGGGATTCTGGGATCGGTCGGATCCCGGGTTCTGTTTCGAGCGGGTAGCGATTTGTGGGCCAGCGACGGACTGGAGACCCTTCAACTCGAGTCGTTCGAGCGCATCAGCAACGGCTTCGATATTGGTGGACGCTACCTCCTGTTTGCGAGATCTGGTGGAAAGGCGGTTCTCTACGCAACGGACGGGACGCCGGAGGGAAGCGGACCGATTCACGTTTCGGACGCACTGATGGGCTCGTCGGATTTCTTTTCGGGGCCGCTCGTCGAGAACGGTCTCTTCTATTTTGGATCCTGGGACGACACTGCGCAGCAGTTCCACCTCTGGTCAACAGATGGAACCAGCGGGGGGACCACCGGGATTGGGCCGTTGGGTCTACTGAGGGGGCAGATGGGCATCCTGAACGGGCGGCTCCTTTACGTGGTGCGCGACCCGGATCAGGGAGATGAGGTTCACTCCATCGGTCTGGATGGCACTGATCCACAAGTGGTGTGGCGGGCGGCCCCTGCGGTCGGAGGGGTGTACACATTCAAGATTGCCGGCACGCGCGCCTATTTTGAGGCGGAGGCAGAAGGAGCAGGCTATGAGCTACACGTCTCCGACGGGTCGGTGGCG
>JABDJZ010000600.1 GCA_013003255.1 Rhodothermales bacterium | reverse complement strand
GGCCACCGCTCAATTCCCCTGCAATGAGAAAATCCAAGCGAATCACGGCCGTCATCCTGACTGTCGCAGTGCTGCTAGCCGTAACCGGCGTTGCGCTGTTTGTGTTCGTACCGGCCCAAATGGAGGGTCGGCTTGAGGAGGATCTCTCATTCCGCGCCCGGTCAACCGCAGACTACCTGGCCGCCAATGCGCGGGTCGGGTTGGCTGGTTCGAGATCAACTACGCTGCGTGACGCGGCAGAGCTCGCCCGCCTTGAGCCGGATCTGGCGTACGCTGTCGTGGTGAACGAGCGAGGGAAGGTGGTGGCTACGGCCTTCCCCAACGTAGATCTCAATGTCGACTGGGAGTCCCAGGTGTCCGGGGTTTCGAGTCCTGAAATCGTGGATGCACGAGCCACGGTGGTGGTTAATGACTGGCTCGCCGGCACCATCTATGTAGGTCTGTCCCGCGACGCTCAGCAGGCCAGCCTCAAGCAGGACCGCATGCTTGTTGCCGGATTTGCCGGGTTCATGGTCTTGCTGGCCCTGGCGTCAGCCGCCGGTGCCGTCCAGATGAAGCGTCTTAGGAATACCGCAGAGGAGTGGCAGCAGCGTCACATGTCCGTGCGTCGTCAGGCAGGAGATCTCTACTCGTCAGTTCGCGAACATCGGCAGACGCAGCGATCGCTCCAGGCAAGCGAGTCCAAGTACAAGTCGCTGTTTGAGAACACAATGGCCTCTGCCATGGCCGACCTGGAGGAACTGAACAGGCACCTGGAGAAGCGGAAGGCGGACCTGGAGCACGAAGTAGGGGTCCGAAAGAAGGCCGAGGTGTCGCTCCGGCGCTATACCGAACGACTCCAGTTGCTGAATGCCGTGGAACGGTCCCTGTTGGAGGGCAAGTCCGTCGAGGAATCAGCCGAATTGGCACTCTCCATGGGCATGAAGCTGTTGCCGGCCGCACGTATGACCCTGGTCGAAAGCGATACGCGAACCGGTGAGGCCTGGATCGTCGGGCAGACGGCCACCTACAAGGTCCATCGGAAAATCGGTGACACGATTCCTTTCGCTGAGGTTCAAACGCACGCCAAGGTGCGGTCTTGTGCGGACCTGGCCGCTGAAGACGAGGCGTCAGCCGTAGAGAAGGCCATGCTTCGCGAAGGTCTGCTGAGCTATGTGGACGTTCCGTTGGTAGTACGCGACGAAGTAGTCGGCGTGCTGACGGTTGCGTCATCCTTGGCCGAAGCGTTCTCCGAAGAGCATTTCAACATCGCGCGGGATATCGCGGATCTGATGGCCATCGGTGTGCATCGATCCAGACTGGATACGGAGCGCGAGCTTTACGAGCAGGAACTGGTCCTGGCCAGGGATCGCGCCGAGGACATGGCCCGCCTGAAGACGGCCTTCCTGACCAACATGTCACACGAGATCAGAACGCCGATTTCCGGCATCATGGGATTCTCCCAGGTGCTGCATGATGAGGTGCCTGACGGCCTTCGGGAGTTCACGGGCCTGATCCGTGAGTCGGCACACCGACTCTTGAACACCATCAACTCCGTGCTGGAGCTGGCCCGAATAGAGTCGGGTCGGGATGGACTGGAAGTGACCCGGATGGATCTCGGGGAACTGGTCAAAGAGGCCACGGAACGTCTCGAACCACTGGCCAAACGGAAAAGCCTTTCCTTTACCTTTGAAAACAAGGCACCGGGCGCGCTGTGTGACCTTGATCGCGCCTGCGTGGACCGAATCGTCACGAACCTGGTCGACAACGCCATCAAGTTCACGGATGGCGGTGCAGTTCGGGCCCAGGTTACAACCCGGGGACAGGTCGCGACGCTCGAGGTCAACGATACCGGCGTGGGTATCGACCCCGGGTTTCTGCCCCACCTGTTTGACGACTTCCGTCAGGAACAGATGGAAGCCAACCGTGAGCATGAAGGCTCAGGGCTTGGTCTGACCGTCTCCAAGAAACTCGTGGATCGCCTCGGTGGCACGATTCGCATCACCTCCGAGAAGGGCGTCGGCACCTCTGTCTTTGTGGACTTTCCGCTTGCTGGAGCGACGGTGGAAGATGCAGAGGCGGCCCGGCAGGCTGTAGACCGCGGGGCTGTGCCGCGTCAGCAGGAGGCGCGTTCCGGAGCAGGCCAGCGCACCAGCGCCTGAGTTCTTGCGCTCACCGAGCGCAGACGTGCGCTTTCGCGCAGTCGAAGACCTGATGTGGGCGGTACTGGATTCGAACCAGTGACCCCCTGCTTGTAAGGCAGGTGCTCTAACCAGCTGAGCTAACCGCCCGGATGTGGGACCATGCTGTGCAACCCGATGGAAGGGGATGCGTTGATCAGGGCCGTTGAGGCCTCTGAGCGGGAAACGGGACTCGAACCCGCGACCCTCAGCTTGGGAAGCTGATGCTCTACCAGCTGAGCTATTCCCGCCGAGCCTGCTAAAATAGGTCGGCTTTCACAGTATTGTCAACCAGACGCGTTGTAGGTAGGGAAAAAGGCCTTATCTTTTCCTTCTATGCCGTTTTCTGGCGGCACTTATCCCACTGAGATCGCAGAGTAATGAAACCTACGTACCAGCCTAGCCGACGCAAGCGTGCCAACAAGCACGGATTCCGCTCGCGCATGGCCTCCAAGAACGGGCGGAAAGTGCTCGCTCGTCGTCGTGCCAAGGGTCGCAAGGCACTGACCGTTAGCGACACGCGGAGCACCAAGTAGACTGCCGGCCTCGCCGGCAGCGAACCCCGTGTCCCTCCATTTGCCAAGGAAGCTCCGTCTCAAGCGGAGGCCCCTGATCAGGCAGCTGTTCCGGCGAGGAGATTCAGGGTTGTGTCGAACGCGGGCAGGCGGAGCAACGCTCGCGGCGCGCCTGATCCCGGTCTCGCAACTGCCCTCCGGGGTTCGCGTACAGGCGGGCGTGGCTACCGGTCGAGACCTTCGGGGTGTCCGGCGAAACCGTCGAAGACGTCAGTTGCTGGAGGCCTTCCGGCAGGAAGCGTTGCCGCTCCTGGAGGGAGGTCTCGATGATTTGCCTCATGATCGCGCCGTCATCGTAATGGTTCTGGACGGCCCCCCGGCGCGTCGGTCCTACGGTAAAGTGCTTCAGCGGGAGTTATCCCAGGCCATTCCGGTGCTGACCCGCCGACTTCACGAATCCCTCCAGCCGGAGACCCCACCAAACTGACTATCCCGTGGATCGCAACGTTGTAACCGCTACGATTCTGATCGCGTTGATCATGGTGGTCTGGCTGACCTGGCTGGCACCGCCGATTCAACCGCCGCCGCCGCCAGGAGGTACAGACAGCACGGCGGTCGTTGTGGAGCCCGAGGAGTTCGAGGAGACACCGGAGCCAATTGGCCAGGAAGGGCTGAGGTCGGTCGACGAATTGGCCAGTGACTCTACGATTGCCGGTGCGTCGGTCGGCACGGAGCGGACCATCCGCATCTCCAACGACCTGTACACCGCGGTCCTCTCTACGAAGGGAGGCACCATCGTGTCTTTCGAATTGTCCGAGTTTCGGGATGCCGTCGATTCCACGCTGGTTCAGCTGGTAGACCCGGAGCAGGATGGGGCGCTCGGTATGGTGTTCACCACGCCCTCCAACCGTGTCTACGACACTCGCAGTTTCTACTTCGACGCGGATGTTTCACGGGATGAGATCACCGTGGGGGACGCGGCCGTCACGGTCACGATGAAGACGGCCATCGGATCTGGGTCGATATCCAAGATCTACACGTTCAAGCCTGACTCGTACGACGTTGGTTTTGACCTGGCCATGGAGGGCACCAACAGCTTCCTCACGCCGGCCGGCTACGAGTTGATCTGGTATGGCGCGATTCCCTTTACAGAAAAGGATCGCGACAATGAGATCCGCTCGACGGGTGCGTTCGCAAAGAGTGGCGGCGAGGTGGAGTTTGCCAAGGTCCTCGATGAGAGCTACGACGAGAACTCGCTTCGCGGAGATGTGGATTGGGTGGCCGTCAAGGGCAAGTACTTCGCGGCTGTGATGCTGCCGAATCAGGCGGGCCGCGGTGCGGAGTTGATTGCCGAGCGGGTTGGAGAGCTCTCGGATCCTGATGTCCGTCTGGCTTACATCGCCAGTCTGGCCATGCCGCCGCCGGTAGAGTCGGACGGTTTCCGCCTGTACCTGGGGCCGATGGAGCTGTCCAGGATCCGTCAGTACGATGCGGACCTGTATGACATGGTGGACTTTGGGTGGTCCTTCTTCGCCACCATCACCCGGCCGTTGGCGAAGTACTTCTTCGCGCCCGTGTTCTACTTCCTGGCCACGTTCATACCGAACTATGGCCTGGTCATTATCATCTTCTCGATACTGGTCAAGCTGCTGGTCTATCCGCTGACCAAGTCATCCTTCACCAGCATGGCCAAGATGCGCCAGCTGCAGCCCCGGATGGAGGCCATCAAGGCCAAGTATCCCGACTCGCCCCCGAAGCAGCAGGAGGCCATGATGAAGATGTACAAGGAGACGGGAGTCAATCCCATTGGGGGTTGCCTGCCGATGTTGCTCCAGTACCCGATCATCATTGCGCTGTGGCAGTTCCTGCCTCAGGCCATTGAGATTCGACAACAGGGATTCCTTTGGGCCCACGACCTGTCTGCGCCGGACGTCATCCTGAGCCTGCCGTTTACAATCCCGCTTTACGGTGACTTTGTCAGTGGGTTTACGGTCTTGATGGGCCTCTCGATGGTAGTTCAGATGCGCCTCCAGGCGACCCCATCCTCGAATGCGCAGGCGAAGATGTTCATGTACGTCTTCCCGGTAATGATCTTCGTGATCTTCAATCGACTGGCGGCGGGGCTCAACCTCTACTACCTGTGCTACAACGTGTTGTCGGCAGCCCAGCAGAAGTGGATCAACCGAAACCTCGAGGCTCATCCTGAGGAAATGGCTCCGGCGAAGACCGCCAAGAAGGGTTCCGGTGGCAAGAAGCGGGGCCGGAGCTCCGGCCGAAAGAAGCGCTAGATGGGCGGCGGCACCACCATCGCCGCCATCGCGACTGCCCGTGGGGAAGCCGCTCTGGCCATCGTCCGGGTTTCCGGACCCGAAGCGTTGAGAATCGCCTCGGAAGTCTTCAAGGGGTTTGATCTTACGTCGGCGCCGGAACGCTCCGTGTGGTTCGGCCGCGCGGTTGGTTCGGCAGGCCAAGTCCTGGATGAAGTTGTGGCCACCGTGTTCAGGGGACCGCGCTCCTCAACGGGCGAAGACGTTGTCGAGTTGACCTGCCATGGGGGAGACGCAGCGCCAAGTGCGGTACTTCGAGCTCTCTTTGATGCAGGTGCAGAACCCGCTGAGCCGGGTGAGTTTACGCGGCGATCGTTCATCAACGGGAAGCTGGACCTCGAGCAGGCCGAAGGGATCATGGACTTGATCCACGCCAGGTCGGCTGCGGCGCACAGCGTCTCGGTCAGGCAACTGCGTGGCAGGTTGAAGAACAGGCTGGCCACGCTCAGGGAGAACCTCCTGCGTACCTGCGGACTGGTGGAGCTCGAGTTGGATTTCGGAGAGGAGGATCTGGAATTTGCCGATCGGACGGAACTCACGAGTCTCTTGTCGGATGCCGAAGGGACAGTCCAGGAATTGCTTGCCTCGGCGCAGCTCGCTGACAAGTGGCGCGACGGATTGACCGTTGTCATTGCTGGACGACCCAACGCAGGGAAGTCCACCTTGCTGAATGCACTGGTTGGTCATGACCGGGTAATCGTAAGCAGTACCCCGGGGACAACCCGCGACTTTGTCGAATGTGAGTTTGAGCTGGATGGCCTGCTACTAAAGCTCGTTGACACTGCCGGACTTCGAGTGACTGAAGACGAAATTGAGGCGGATGGAGTCCGGCGAACAGAGGCTCTGATAGCGTCGGCAGACGTACTCATATACGTCTACGATTCTCTGGAGGGTCTCAGCGAGACGGAGATTCAGGCCCTGAATCGGAAAATGGGCCGGGAAAGCACCAAAAAGGGCGTTATTGTAGCCAACAAGGCCGATCTGCTAACGGCCGGTTTTACGGCTGATTTTGGGCAAAAACGCGGATTGGCTCGTGAAGTAGTGCGTGACGACGGCTATAAAGCCGTTATTGCATCCTTGGTGCCTGTTTCCCTCTCTGCTGCCCGGGCTCAAGAAAACCCGGAAGAACTGGAAGCGCTCCTGGCAGGAATCCGGGAGGCAATTCCCTCGGAACTCCGAGACTACTCTCAATCTGACGGGATGATCAATGAGCGACATAGGCGCCACTTGCTCAACGCGTCGCAGGCCATCTCTGCGGCCCAGCATCACGTAGCTTCCGGTAGCGGGGGGGAACTCATTTCCCTCGAACTTCGGTCAGCTCTTAATGCCATCGGGTCTATCACGGGAGAGATCACCAACGAGGATGTGCTCTCTGAGATCTTCGGACGGTTTTGCATCGGTAAATGAGTTCACCTGAGTACGATATCATTGTAGTGGGAGGTGGGCATGCCGGCTCCGAGGCCGCGCATGCTTCGGCGCGAATGGGCTGCCGGACCCTGCTGATATCCATGAACCTGGATGTCATCGGCAAGATGTCGTGCAATCCCGCGATCGGTGGGATCGGCAAGGGTCAGATTGCCCGGGAAATCGATGCGCTGGGCGGCATCATGGGATTGGTCACCGACGGAGCAGGAATCCAGTTCCGGATGCTTAATCGGAGAAAGGGGCCCGCGATGTGGAGCCCGAGAGCCCAGTGTGACCGGCTGCTTTACGCCGCGAAAGTCCGGGAAATGCTGGACCACACGCCAGGTCTACACATGCGCTCCGACATGGTCACCGGTGTCTTGACGTCCGGGGATCGTGTGTCCGGAGTGGTGACTCAACTCGGAACGGAGATCACCGCCAAGGCCGTGATACTCACCAGTGGGACGTTTCTCAATGGGGTTGTGCACATTGGGGAGAAGCGTTTCGGCGGTGGGCGCATTGGCGAGCGCGCCTCTACGGGAATTACCGGTTCGCTGCACGCACTCGGTTTCGAATCGGGGCGCCTCAAGACCGGAACGCCCCCCAGACTGGATGGGCGCTCGCTGGACTACGCGGCCATGGAGGAGCAGGTGGGAGACGTGGACCCGAGTCCCTTCTCCTACCTGACGGACACGGTTCCGGTCAGCAGGATCAGCTGCCACCTCACGTATACGAACGAGGAGGTCCATGACCTTCTGAGAGAGGGGTTTGATCGCAGCCCCATGTTTGCGGGCAGGATAGAGGGTAAAGGGCCGCGCTACTGCCCATCGATCGAGGACAAGATCGAGCGGTTTTCAGATCGTGGCCGGCACCAACTGTTTGTTGAGCCAGAGGGTCTGCATACGAACGAGATCTATCTGAACGGCTTCTCGACATCGTTGCCGGAGGAGGTTCAATTCCGCGCCCTCAAACTGATTCCCGGGTTTGAACGTGTTCACATGCTGCGTCCCGGGTACGCCATTGAGTACGACTACTTTCCCCCCCACCAGTTGCGGTACTCGCTTGAAACCAAGGCTGTTCGAGGCCTCTTCTTTGCGGGCCAGATCAACGGCACTACGGGCTATGAGGAGGCGGCGGCCCAGGGTCTGCTTGGCGGGATCAATGCTGCCCAGTCAGTGCGCGGGGAGGAGCCCGTCGTACTGCGGAGAGATCAGGCCTACATCGGCGTCTTGATAGATGACCTGGTGGCCAAGGGGACGGATGAGCCGTACCGCATGTTCACGTCCAGAGCTGAGCACCGCATTCTGCTAAGGCAGGACAATGCGGATGCGAGACTGACGGAGCTTGGTCACAAGTTGGGTTTGGCCACGGACGCACGCCTCGAGCGTGCCACAAGGCGCGCCGACGCCATCGCCAGGAGCAGATCCCTGGTGGAAGGCAAGGCCGTGTCCCCGGAGCAGGTGAATGGCTATTTGGATACGGTTGGTACAACCCCAATTCCTCGCCCTGAACGCCTTTCACGCATTGCCTTGCGTCCCGAAGTGTCGTTGCCGGACCTGGTCGATGTCCTGGATGTGCGGGACCAGGTGATTGTCCAGGGGCCGGGTCCGTCTGATACGGCTTCGTTGGTCGAGATCGATCTCAAGTACGAGGGGTATGTCGAGCGCGCGAGGGAGGCCGGGAGAGCGA
>JABDJZ010000554.1 GCA_013003255.1 Rhodothermales bacterium | reverse complement strand
CGCGTGTGCCGTGGCCATGGAGGTTCCGCTCATGGATACAGGCGTCACTGAACCAGGCGCCAATGAGACCACGCCTTCGCCGGGAGCGAGGATATCAACCACCGGACCATAGTTCGAGAAGGGAGAGAATAGCCCCAGAATGTTGTAGGAGCCTACGGTGATGGCCCGGTCGACCTTTGCCGGGGTGACAAAGGACGCGTCATCACCGTGGTTACCGGCGGCCACCACGTAGACAACACCTGCGTCAATCGAGGCTTCCACGGCGTAATCAAGCGCCGAATACTCCGGCGTCTGGATGTTTTCGCCAATCGACATGTTGACCACGATCGGAGTGGTCGGATCGGCCAGTTTGCGGGCCGTGATCTCCTCTACGGCCGCAATGACCACGGACACGTCGGTGCTCCCGTCGTCGTCCAGGACTTTGAAGTTGTGAATGCGAGCGCCAGGCGCAATGCCCACCAGCCCGTCCGAATCGTCGACGGCACCGATGATTCCGGCGATGTGGGTTCCGTGTCCATCCTCATCCGTCGGGTCCATCTCATTTTCCCGGAAGTCGAGAGACTCGACAAGGTTGAGGTCATCATTGGGGTCCCCGGCGTCGGCAAGTGCCACGCCGGTGTCCAGAACGTAGACGTCAACGTCCACCGACCCGGTCCCGTCTCCGGATGCCGTCCAGGACGACTGCCCACCCACGGTGGCAACGCTCCAGGGAACGGACTGGCCCGCTTCACCATCTTCTTCATCGGAGTCGGGCATATCGACGGAGAAGTCCGGCTCAAACCACAGGATTTCATCATCCGCGGCCAGTTGGGCCAGAAAGTCATCATACTCCGAGAGGCCAAGGCTGTCCTCGATCGTGATGGCGTAGCCGTCGAACACGTTGGCATACTCGTACCGCTCGACGATCTGGTACCGCTCGACAATCTTGTAGCGCTCCATCACGGCGAAGCGCTCCACAATGCCATAGCGCTCGATGAGCTTCTGCTTGTCGATGGCAAACACCAATTGCAGCGAGTTGCTGTTGCCGAACTTCCCGGCCTTGCCGGGTACCAGCGCCTTATCCATCAGGTGAGCGTTCCTGAACTTGAGCTGGTTCGTACCGGACCCGGTGATCCGTTCGGCGGGACCAACTGGATCATCCACCGGCGCGGGCGACATCATATTGTCGGAGCAGCCGGTCAGAAGAGCCGCAAAGAGGAGGAGCGAAAAGAGGCGCATGGGGATGCTACGGATTTCAGGCGCCACTTCATGGTGGTCGCAGCAGGGGTATCGGCCGCCGACCGCGTCACCTTAAATGGCAGGAGGACTCCTTGACCATACTCCTCCCTGCCGGCCTCCCTGCGGCTGTGGTAGAAACCCCCACGCGAAGCTGCGCCCCCCTCCCCGCTCTCGGCGCGCCCGGTGCATTCTTATACTTTGCCCACCACAAACCCCCTTTTCGCTATGAAAAAGAACATGGGCAACATTGACCGAGGCGTTCGCGTGCTGATCGCCGTGGTCATCGCAATTCTCTACTTCACAGGCCAGATCTCGGGTACGGCCACCATCATCCTCGGGATTCTGGCGGCGGTCTTTATCCTGACCAGCCTTGTAGGCACATGCCCGGCCTACCTCCCCTTTGGTCTCTCTACGCTGGGCAAGAAAGGCTAGGAGCCTGCCCCTGCGCGAGATAGCGCGTCTTTGAGGTCGTCGGCAATGGATCCGGGCATGCCCATGTTCTTCATGAATGCCCACTTGCCGGCGTCCTCAAAGAACATCTTCATGCGGTACATGGCGTCGATGAACTCGATCGCCACCTCATCCCCATCTTCCCGGATAACCAGTTCGATGGGATAGGCGGCCGCGTGGGCGGTCCCGGGGCACTGCAGCGAGCCGCGGTCTCCGTCCGAGCCCTCTTTCACGATCTCGAAGGATCGGGCTTCCATCGAAGCACCGGTGACACCGAGGACGGTGATACCCTGGTTCGGATAGTCCAGACGGTACTTGGCGCTCAATTGCCAGGTACCTGTGCCGGTTAGCGCGCTCTGGAGCGCTGTCGCCACCTCTGCGCGGGTCCGGTTAACACGGCCGTGCTCCTGGACCTTCTCGTCGAACGGACCTCCGGCCATCACGCCCATGGTCTTTCCGATCAGACCGCGATCACGGCTCGGGCCATAGCCCTTGCTCGCCGGATCGCCGGGCAAGGCAGCCAGCGCAGCCTCGACACGGCTCCGATGCGTTCGGGCCAACTCGGTAGCACTCGGCAGGTCGAGCATAACCGTTCGGACGACCGCCACCGGGTCCACCATGGAGACATGGGTGCCGCGCTCATCTTCGAATACAAGAATCCTGTCCGTGGTGGCAAAAGCCCCCGTACGAGGGTTCATGGCCATGAGCGATGCTGCGTAGTCGGGATCGTGGAGAACCAGGACCTCCGCGGCAAAGGAGCAACCGTCAGGTACACCTGCTTCAAGCGAAGCCTGGACTTCCAGTCCGGCAGATGAAGCCATCTCCTGAATCTGTGCCGAAACTTCGGCCACGGGCTGGGACAAGTCGGTCCGCAAATACGAATAGACGTCAACGCGTTGAGCCTGGACAGGAAGGACCAGCAACAGCATCCAGGCGGAGATCAGGAGTTTCATAACAGCGATTCTTGGTTGTTATGGCACGATATAACAAGCGAGCTGACGAAACGCAATCGAGATTCATCCATGTAGCGCGTAGGGCCGTCCCCTACTACCTTGCCGCCATTGATTCGCGAGAGCAACACCATGAGCACCCCCCTGGCTGAATCCTCCGGACCCCGCTTCTCCTCCCGCTGGGGCTTCTTTTTCAGCGTCCTTGGCATCGCGGTTGGCACAGGCAACATCTGGCGATTCCCACGGATCGCTGCGCAGAACGGAGGTGAGGAAGGGGCCGGTGCCTTCCTCGTGGCATGGCTGATCTTCCTCTTTGCCTGGAGCATTCCGCTCATCATGATCGAGTACGCCTGGGGCCGTAAGCACCGATCAGGCGTGGTGGCCACGTTCATCAAGGAGGGTGGCAAACGCTTCGCCTGGATGGGCACCTTCGTGGCCTTTGTAGCCACAGCGATAACCTTCTTCTACTCGGTGGTGGTCGGCTGGTGCATCTACTACCTGTTCCACTCGCTGACCTCGCCGCTTCCCCAGACCACCGAGGCGGCGATGGCCGTCTGGAACGACTACCAGAGCGGCGGATGGCCACTCGTTTTCCACGCCCTGGCCATGGGCTTCGGGGCCTTCGCCATTTGGAAGGGCGTTTCCTCCATTGAAAAGGTCAACAAGGTGCTGGTGCCCACCCTGCTGACCATCGTGGTCATCGCGGTGGTGCGGGCGCTCACCTTGCCGGGTGCCTTTGATGGCGTAGCCTATCTGTTCACGCCGGAGTGGAGCCAACTGACACAGCCGCGCATCTGGATCGAGGCCCTGACACAGAACGCCTGGGACACGGGCGCGGGTTGGGGACTCTTTCTGACCTACGCGGCCTACATGAGCACCAAGCGCGGGATCGTCAAGAACGCATTCGCCACCGCCGTTGGAAACAACGTAGTGTCCCTGCTGGCGGCGCTGATGGTGTTCGCCACCGTCTTCGCGGTGCTGCAGACTGAAATGGGAATGAATCGCGCAGAAATCCTGGACGTGATGAAGACCAGTGGCCCCGCCTCGACCGGACTCACGTTCATCTGGATGCCACAGCTCTTCGCCCGCATGTTCATGGGCGGCCCGCTGGCCATCCTGTTCTTCCTCGGACTCACATTCGCGGGCTTCTCATCCCTCATCGCGCAGCTGGAGCTTCCGACGCGGGTCTTCATCGATACGGGACTGTCCCGCCCCAAGGCCATCGGCGCCGTAGTCGGCGTGAGCTACCTGCTTGGCATTCCGTCCGCCGTCAATCTCAACATCCTGAGCAACCAGGATTTCGTGTGGGGCGTCGCCTTGATGGTCTCCGGTGCCTTTGTGTCGTACATCGTGATCCGAAACGGGGTTGAGAAACTTCGCGCGGAGCACCTCTACGGGGCAGACGGCGATTGGCGCGTCAGCAACCTCTGGGTCTACGTGGTCAAGTACTTCATCCCGACGGCGGCCGTGGTACTGCTCGGCTGGTGGCTCTCACAGTCCATTACGGACCAGTGGTATGACCCCTTCGGCGCGGACAGTCTGATGACCATCGCTGTCCAGTGGGGGGCCATGCTTGTGCTCTTCGTGCTGGCCAACCGGTGGATCGTGGCCCGCAATGCCCCCTCGCTCAACGGCCCGGACTGAGCCTGCCACCCCGGACTGTTGCTCCGAGAACAAGCGCTGCTCCGATCAGCACCAGGTTCTTGATGATGTACTGGCCTTCCAGCGTGAGGCCGAAGGGGAACTGCGTCCAGACCACCTCGGGAAGCACAACCAGCGGCAGCGCGGTCCCCGGCATCTGCAGGAACAGCAGCAGGAGCGTGGTCCGCATGAATCTCCCCATGATCAAGCCTATGCCGATCAGCGCTTCCCAGATAGCCAGCACAGGCAGGAAGAGGTCGGGGTCCACGAAGTAGACGGTGTTGCGAACCAACGCCTCGGCGGGACTCAAGCCGGGGAAGAGCTTGAGCAACCCAAACCACAGGAAGACAATTCCGAGGGAGACCCGCATGATGGCCAGTCCGTTTGCGGCCATCCAGCCCACAATGGCCCGGTCCAGGCGGTCAAAGCGACGCTCCAGTGAATACATCCCCGGCATCATTCCTCGCGGTTTGCTGGGCGGATATACCGGGCGAGTCCCCGGAAGGTGTCATGTCCCCGTTGACGATTCGGTCAACCTCACGCGAAGGAAGGACGAAGGCCGGGGCCCGACGGACGCGAAGGGGCCCGACGGACGCGAAGGGGCGCGGCGGCAGACGCGAAGGGCGCCGGGGCGTGCGCCAGGGGGCCACGCGCAGATCGGGCCGGACCTGCAACAAGTGGCCGCGCATTCGTACCGTGAGGTTTGAAATATCCGCTACCGCCATGCGACCCTCCCCCCTGCTCGCCGTTATCGCCCTGCTCCTCGCCGTCCAGCCGGCATCTGCCCAGGATCGCCTTCGCACCGGCCGGACCGCATCCGGATCTCTCAGCACCGGTGACGCGGTCGAGTTCGTGATTGACGCTCGCACGGATCAGTTCATCTACGGCCGGGTGAACCAGCTCACGGTCGATGTGGTCGTTGAGGTGATCGGGCCTGACGATGTGTCCATCACAACCGTGGACGGCCCCGCCCGCGGGCATGAGCACTTCCAGTTCGAAACAGACGATGCCGGACGCTACCGGGTGGTGGTAACCCCGTTCGAGGATGAAGAAGGCAATTTCGAAATCACGCTGGTCCGACAGGAAAGGGTAGCTACGGACCCCGGCAAGCGCGTTGACCAACTGGTTTCCGCCTACTCCGGCATGGACGGCCCCGGCGTCGCCATCCAGGTCTGGCGCGATGGCCGCACGCTGTTCAGCAAGGGATATGGCGCAGCGAACCTGGCCTACGGCATCCCCTACAGCCCCGACACGCCCACCAACATTGGATCCACTTCCAAGCAGTTCACTGCCTTCGCCATCATGCTGCTGGTGGAAGCGGACTCCCTGTCTCTGGACGATGACGTGCGCGAGTACGTCCCCGAGTTGACGGACTTCGGACCTACGGTGACCATTCGCCACCTCCTGAATCATACCACGGGCTACCGCGAATTCCTGAACCTGGCCTTGATGGACGGGCGGCAGTTCGCTCACGGAGACTGGATTGACCGGTCGGAAGTCATCGCCATGGTCCAGCGTCAACCGGCGCTCCAGAATGAGCCGGGTGCTGAATTCAACTACAACAACACGGCCTATGCGCTGGCCGCAGAAATCGTAGCTCGCGTCTCTGACATGTCCTTCCCCGACTTCATGGAGAAGCACGTCTTTGAGCCCCTCGGCATGACGGGGACCATGGTGCGCCAGAGTCGGGAATGGATCGTGCCCGGGCGCTCCGTAGGATACACGCCTGGCGAGGGCGGTCGATTCCTGGAGATCGCCGACCTGGGCGGAGCCATGGGCGCCGGCGGCATCTACTCAACCGTCGAGGACCTGCAGAAGTGGGCTGAAAACCTCCGAAACCCGGTTGTAGGCTCAACCGCTTCGGTTCAGGAAATGCAGACCAGTTTCGTGCTGACCGACAGCACTGAAACGGGCTATGGACTCGGCCTGTTCATTGACGAGCAACGAGGCCTTCGGCGAATTCACCATGGCGGCGCCGACGTGGCGCATCGATCCCAACTCGCGCGGTTCCCGGAGATCAATGCCGGCCTGACCACGCAGAGCAACCACGCCGGGTTTGACGGGAGTCTCTCATGGGAGATCGCCGAACTGTTCTTTGGGGACGAAATGGAACCGGAGGAGGAGGAGGTTGAGGAGTCAGGTGAGACCCCTTATGACCCCGCTGACTTTGATCCGGAGACCTTCGATGCATACGAGGGCCAATTTGCCCTCGATGCCGTGCCTGCGTTCGTCCTGACCTACACCAGAGAGGATAGTCAGTACTACCTGCAGGCCACCGGTCAGCCGCAGTTCGAAATCTTCCCAACCTCGGACTCCACGTTCAAGCTGACGGTGGTGGAGGCGTCGATGACATTCCACCGGGATCCGGACGGATCTGTCAACCGATTGACCCTGCACCAGAACGGAAACCAACCGGCAACGAGGGTTGACGATGGCGGCGGCGTCTGGAAGCCGACCGCGGAGGACCTCTCGGAGTTCGCGGGTCGGTATTTCTCAGTAGAGATAGAGACGTTCTACACCGTGGAACTGGTAGACGATGCCTTGATGATGTCACACCGCCGCCTCGACGCGTTCGAGCTCAATCCGGGAAGTCGAGACACCTTTCAGGGCGGCTTCTTCTCCGAGCTGAGCTTCGAACGTGATCGAAACGGACAGGTGATTGGATTCTATGCTTCCAATGGGCGATCACGTGATGTGCGATTCGCCCGGCAGTAGTCAGGCTGGTCTAACCAGCCTTCCGAGGTCCAGCCCCTGCCCTTCATGTTCGCTCCGTATAATGGACGCGAATTCGGAGCACCCCATGCGCAAATCATTCCCCCTCAACCGAGCGGCTGCCCTGCTTTTATTGGCCCTCCCACTCGGCCTGACCCGGTGCGGACCGGGCGATTCCCAAGCCCAGATGGCTCCAGCAGGCGAGCAAATCGCATCCGCGGTCCAGGCTGCCCCCTCGGACATGCGCGATGG
>JABDJZ010000473.1 GCA_013003255.1 Rhodothermales bacterium | reverse complement strand
GCGTAGAGCCTCAGGAACAGCTTGTCGGCGTACAGGAAACCGAACTGCTTCTGGATGTTGGGCAACAGGGGTAGCGTGTAGGCCACCTGCGTCCACGCGGTTTTGTTGCCGCCCAGCGCGTAGAAGGGATAGCCGCGCGCACCGGTCAGGCCACCCACGTAGTCGTCGTAGAAGTCATTGACTTCACCACCGAGCACAAGGCTGGCCCGGAATCGCGCCGACAGACCGTGGGGCTGGGGCTGCTTGATGATGCGCGTGGAATACCGCCCATCCAACGTGAACCGCAGCACGGTATCGTCGCTGTAGACCGGCGTCAGAATGCCGTCATCTACGTCAAACTTGTCCAGAAGGCGCCCCTTCTCCCGCTCCAGGGATGCTTCGATCTTGATTCCTTCCGGCACCACGTCCATGTGCCGGTGGGGCTCCATGGCCTCGAAATAAGCCTTGAGCCTGAACGAGCGGCCAATGAAGTAGCGCGACGAAGTCTCGGGAATGGTCTGGGACAGCTCTTTCGAGAAGAACTGCTCCGTGGTGACGCGATACGGGCTGTAGCGTACCCCGGCCTCCAGGAGCAGGGCCCGATTGAGCTTGCTGCGGGCGGCCAGATCCACCTCCCAGAGGTTGTAGGCAAGATCCGCCAGCGTCGTGTCCGGGTAGCACGCCGTGCAGGGGAATTCCTCAATGCTGAGGCCATTCTCGACGTTGCGGCGAACATTGAACAGTTCCAGGGACCACTGCGGAGCCCATCGTCTGTCGATCAGCCCCAGTCCACGTCGCAACTCGAACTGGATGAAGAGGTCACGTTCCAGCTTCAGAAGGCTGGATGGGCTGAGGTAGTCGGCCGGTGAGTCCGCGGCGCGCGAAGCGGGTGCCACCAGAAGGCCGCCAAATACCGAGAGTCCGTTCTTGATTTCGCGGGACCCGGCATAGACCCCGACCTTGGTGTTTCGCAGCAGGGTCTCGCCGCGGGTACGGTCACGAACGCGCACGTCCGTCCGGCTGCGCTTCCGGGACACGTAGCGGTCCAGCCGCAGGACGGGCAGGAAGTTGAACGAGGTGAATGTGGCATCGTACTCGGTCAGCCGAGCCTGACGCGTGCCCGATGCATCCCAGGCCAGTCCAGGCAAGGCAATGCCCGAGCTGTCTCCGGCCGTTGCGAGCACCGACGCGGGGATCGCCTTGAGGTCCGCATCATCGTAGTCCCGCAGGGCCGGGAATTCCGAGAGGTCGCGTTCGCGGGACTTGACCAGCACTGCCGGCGGCTGATACGCGGGCGCCTCGCCGACCGCCTGCGGATTCTCCATCATGGCAAGGCGATAGCCGTCCCACTCGTAGCGGGAAAACACCACCCGACCGGATGCGCTGACGTCAGGCATGAACGCGCCTCCCAGCACGTTGGTCACCCGCTCGGAGCGGTCACCAACCAAGCGATGGAGGTCATAGACGCCACCGGTATCCGAAGCGTACCAGAGCGTGCCGTTCTCGTCAACCACGGGAGATCGTTCGTCGCGATCGGTGGCAAGCACGGCCTCGTCGTCCGTGCCGTCCGGCCGAATGCGGCGGATGTCGTAGCCATGCCGCTCGCTTCGTGAGAAGTAAATCCAGGTGCCATCAGGTGACCAGCGCGGCTCAATGACCTGCTCCCCCGCCCGGTAGGTGGTCAAGGGCTCGATGGCGCCGGTTTCCGGATCAAAGACCACGATGTTGGTCGTCCCGTCTCCCTGCTGGACGGCGGCAATGCGATCTCCTTCGGGAGACCAAGAGGGGTCGGCCAGCCGGGTCTGATGCGAGATCCGTTCTGTCTCCGAAGCCTCCAGATCGTGTACAAACAGGTCGTTGTACAGACGGCCGTTCGGCGTCTCCCGGGAGCGGGTGAACACGATTCGATTCCCATCCGGGTGCCAGGACACCGCCCCAGTTGCAGGACCCGCCAGGCGGTGGCCCAGGCTGCACGTGAATCCGCCTTCCGCGTCAAAATCGGCCACGGCCACGCTCTCGCCCGATTCCACGTCCAGGACATAGAGGTACTGTCGGCTGAAGTCCTGCCCCTTGTTGGAGAGGTAGGCGACGCGCGTACCGTCCGGCGACCACCGGGCGTACTGGTTGTAGAAGCCTTCCGATTCGAGGGTCTCCCCCTCAACGGGCGCCTCGAGCCGCGCGGCGGCGGCCTTCCCATACCCCTCACTCAGGGTCGAAAGCCAATCGTCGTAGACCTCCCGACCGTCCTTCCCCACCGCGTCCCGGGTGGCACGCTCAAAATTCCAGTTGGACCAGGACCCCAGTGACCGGCTCACGTCCGCAAGCGCCTGTTCGCCGTAGGTAGCTGCCAGGTATTGCGAGAGTGCGAATCCCTGATTGTACACGGTCTCCCGCTCCAGACTGTTCAGGGAATAGAAGCCGCCCATCTCCACCAGGGACAGTGTCTCACCGGCCAGAACCCGGGAGCGGAGAATCATGTCCCGATGGCTGTCCCATTGGTCATAGTCCAACGCGGTCCGCTGGTACTGGGCCGTCCCCTCGGCCAACCACGCCGGGTTGTTCAGGAT
>JABDJZ010000461.1 GCA_013003255.1 Rhodothermales bacterium | reverse complement strand
GGTTTCGGGTTGGGCCGGGTCTCTGGCGTCCCAGTAGTCTCCCCCGAGGCGCTCCGGACTCCCGTCTCTCAGACGACCCTGCAACGCGTAGTAGAACTGCTGCCCATTCTGAGCCTCGAACGATTTGCGGCCGCAGACAAACGAGGACATGCCCAATTCCTCGCCCACCTCATCCACCAGGCCGTCGCGGTCATCGTCCAGACCGTTCCCGGACCCGTCCGGGCCCTTGATGAAGACGGTGCCGACCGCGGGAGGAGGGCTCCCGTATCCGAATCCCCCGGACCCGTCCGTCTCATCTGCGTTGTAGATGTAACCCAGGTGAAGCAGCGAGTCAGATCCCAGGAAGTCATCGGCGAAATCGCCCAGATCCCCATCCATCCAGATGCCCAGATACGCATCTTCGACATCCACGTCGGTCCGCAATTCCAGGTCAAAGAACGTGGCATGATCCAGGTCACCTGCAGTATCGAAGGCGTATGCCGAGGCCCGGATCTCAAGGCCGATGGGTCCCCCCTTGGACGATAGGTGTTCGCCTGCGGCATCATTCATCACCCACCAGAGCATCTGGTCTCCCCGGAGCGCCGGCCGATCGCCCTGCAGCGGTGCATAATTGTCGGGATTGCCGTCTCCATCGACCACCGGTGCTCCCCATTGCCACGGCCATTCCGCGACGTTGGGGGAGAGGACATCGCGATTCAGTTCCTCGATGTCGCTCCGAGTGATCTCGAAGATCCGGTCATACGGGTCGCAGGCAAGCGTATCGCTGGGCATGTGCTGTACCGGTCCTGGCCAGAACTCGCGTGCGGCGTACCGGGAGCCAGCTACCCGAATGCTGTCGTCAACCAGTCCGCCGACGATGATTGAGCCGCCGAAAAGCGGGGAGGCGTTGCCCTCAGACTGTGGAACGATGTACTCGGCATTCGGGCCATCCGTTGGTCCCGCCCGATAGAAGAGAGCGCCGTCATTCAAGACCCGTGCGCGCACCTCGTTTACGGAAAGTCTGGCATCCGCCTGGGCGGGTCGACACTGAGCGCGGGCGTCCACGCTGCCGCCCAGCGCGGCAACAACAATCAGCTGAAGGAGAGTCTTGGCCATAGACGGGCTAGAACGAACATGCCGGCGAAGCTAACCGCCGCCGAGAGGGCCGCCGGGCCGATGCGCCCGTACAGCACGAATCCGGTGGCGAACAGTATGCCGTAGATGGCAGCCGCACCCGCCAACACCGCCAGGAGGGAGGGGCCGAGATCGGACTCACGGTTGGTGGCGTCGCGTATGGCCGGATCTGCATCGGCTGCCACCGGTGCCCAACCTGGGCCGCCGGGGCGAACCTTCTCATAGAAGGAGACCAGCTTGGACCGCTCGGTGGAGGGGGTGACCAGAGCCACGAGCATCCAGGCTACGGTGGTGATGCCGACCCCCACCGACAACTGGGTCCAATCGGCCATGCCATGGTCATTGACCAACTGGAAATAGATGGCGACAAGGAAGGAAACGACCATGGCGGCGAGCTCCGTCTCGGCATTGACCCGCCACCAGAACCAGCGCAGAATGAACAGCAGGCCCGTGCCGGCGCCGATCTGCAGAATGATGTTGAAGACCTGCAGTGAGTTCTCCAGCAGAAGTGCCAGGGCGCACGCCATGACCATGAGCACCACCGTAGATACCCGACCCACCCATACCTGCTGGGACTCGGTGGCATCCTTGTTGAGGAACCGGTGGTAGATGTCGTTTACGATGATGGACGAGCCCCAGTTGACCTGGGTGGACATCGTCGACATGTAGGCAGCGGCCAGAGAGGTCACCACGATGCCGAGCAGTCCCGCCGGCAGGTAGGTGAGCATGGCCGGATAGGCCAGGTCATTGCGGACCACCTGCTCCGGGACATTGGGGAACTGGGAGGCAATCGAGGCCAGGTCAGGAAACACCACCAGGGACGCAAGCGCCACCAGGATCCAGGGCCACGGACGAAGGGCGTAGTGCAGGGCGTTGAACAGTAGGACGGCTCCTGCCGCTTCCTTCTCGTTGCGTGCTGACAGCATGCGCTGCGCCACATAACCCCCGCCGCCGGGCTCCGCGCCTGGGTAGTAGGAAGCCCACCACTGGACGGCCAGCGGAATCAGGAAGACTGGCATCAACTCGCCCCAACTCATGGTCCCGAAGTCCGGCAGAAAGGCCATCGCCGACTGGACGTCCTCGTTGCTCAGCAGCCCGCTCAGGCCACCGACCTCAGGCAGCGTGAGTACGTAATAAGCCGCGCCAATGGACCCCACCATGGCCAGGCCGAACTGGACCATGTCCGTAAGCACCACGCCGCGAAGTCCACCCGCAGCGGAGTAGATCATCGTGACGGTGGCGGCCACGGTTACGGTCCTCAAGGGAGACCAGTCCAGCATCACCGAGCCAATCTTGATGGCGGCCAACGTGACGGAGGCCATGATCAGCACATTGAACAGGATACCCAGGTAGGCGGCGCGGAAGCCCCTCAGGAAAGCTGCCATGCGGCCCGAGTACCGCAGTTCGTAGAACTCGACGTCCGTCAGCACTCCGCTGCGCCGCCACAGCTTTGCGTAGAGGAACACGGTCAGGAGGCCGGTCAGAAGAAATGCCCACCACGTCCAGTTTCCGAACGTGCCCGATGACCGCACAATGTCTGTCACCAGGTTCGGCGTGTCCGTAGAGAACGTGGTCGCCACCATGGAAATGCCAAGCAGCCACCATGGAAGTGATCGTCCGGCAAGGAAGAACGAGCTGAAGTTCTGGCCCGACTTCCTCGCCACCGCCATCCCCACGATCAGGGATAGCGTGAAGTACACGGCCATGATGGCCCAGTCGATTCCGGATAGCTGCATGGAGGCGGGGGAGAGGTTCGCGCCGAAGGTACGGTTGCGCGCCTGTTGGAGGAACCCGAACGCCGCGGCGGCCGGTTGTGGACCGGTCAGTCCAGCGTATTGATCAATCCTGGGAGCCTGCCCGTTCGCCACAGCCACAGGAACCGCCCGAGGGTTGCGATGCCTGCAAGAATCCCGGTAACCAGGAAGGCCGCGGCGAGGGACGAGGGAATGAAGCTCCTGGTGACCCCAAAGAAGTTCATGAGCGAAAACGCAAAGGCGAAGAACCCGACGCGCTCCCAATTCTCGAGCCGGTGCCTGGGCACGGGTCGCGTGAGTGGCGCTTCGAGGAACATGGGCCGAAACCGGTGCCAGTCCCAGCAGCACAGAAATGTGACTGCCAGCAGCATCGGAGCTACGACCAGCGGGGTGCCGGTAAACGACAGGCTTATCGTGATGACCAGGATGTTCAGGAT
>JABDJZ010000460.1 GCA_013003255.1 Rhodothermales bacterium | reverse complement strand
GACTGGACCACCGACGAGCTGGTAACCGTGGCGGACGTGATCGGGTGTGATGCCGACGTGCGTCCCGCCGTGGAGTCCGCGCTTGGCGAGTACGCCTCGTGTCTGGTGGTTGCTACGGAGGCCGAGGCCAAGCGAGCCATCTCCAAACTGCGGGAGTCCGAGAAGGGCCGGACCACGTTCGTCATTCTGGACCGCCTACCCAAGGTGGAGTACCCGGATGCCCCGAAGGGGCTTCGGCCGCTTCGAGAGGTGGTTCGGCATGAGCCACGATTTGAGCGCCTCGTCAGCGTCTTGCTTCAGGACGCTTTCCTGGTGGATGATCTCGATGATGCCCTCCAGCAGTCTGTTGCAGGCCTTCGCTGCTTCACCGCCGTGGGCGAGTGGGTTCAGGACGGCGGCGTGGTTCATGCCGGCTCTGAGTCGGCCGGCGGGCGCTCGGGCGGCGGTCGAATCGGGCGGCGCGAGCAGTTGGACAACGCCCGTCAATCACTCGAAGTGGCGGAGGGTGAGGTCAGTGACCTTCGCAATCGGGTCGGTGCAGCACAGGCCGCCCTTGGCGAGATTCTCCTTCCCGAAGTGGAGAAAAGGCATCGCGAAACGCTGTCGGAGCAGTCCACGGCGCGTTCCGCCCATGCGCGGTCTGTTTTGGAACGTGACAATGTCGCCCGCCGCACCGGCGAGCTTCAGAAGCGTCGCAAGGAACTCGTGGCAGCCGTTGATTCGATTCGCGAAGACATCGAGGCCCGCTCGGAGGCCGTTCAGTCGGCTCAGGAGCGTCTGGAGGAATGGGAAGGCGAGCGTACCAGACTGGAAGAAGCGTTTCAGGCACTGGAACAGGAGGGTCGCGCCGCCATCGCACGGTACAGCGAGGCCAACGTCACGGCCGTGCAAGCCCGTAACCACCTGGAGAATGTCCGTCGTGATCTCTCCAGGGTCCAGCAGGAAATCGTGCGCCTCGAGCAGGAGCGGGAGTCCCGCAGACAACGATTGGTGGAACTGGAGGAGGCCCGCGTGGCCGCCGGCGAGCGCATCGCGCTGCTGGAGACCACTATTGAGGAACTCCACGGCAGCAAAGTGACCATCGAACGCGAGGTCATCGCGGCCAAGGATTCGCTGAGTCAGGTCAAGGTGGAAATCTCGGAGATCGAGGCCGAGATCCGCGTGCTTCGGCGTACCCGGGATCAGCGCGTCCAGGAAGAGAATGCGCTGGCCGTGCGATTGGCCGAGATCCAGACGCGGACGGAGAATCTGGTTACCGTCACTCTGGAGGAGTTCGAACTGGACCTGGAGTCCGAGCAGGTCGAACCACTGGAGGACTTTGATCCTGAAACGGCGCCCGAAGCGGTTCAGCAGATCAGGCAGAAGATTCGCGGCCTCGGACCGGTCAACGAGCTTGCTCTGGAGACCTTTGAGGAGGAGAAGGAGCGACTGGACTTCATGCAGGCGCAGCTTCAGGATCTTGAAGGGGCCGAGTCTACCCTGATGGAGACCATCTCGGAGATCAACACGACCGCATCAGACAGGTTCGAGAAGACCTTCGCGGCCATCCAGGTCAACTTCTCCCGTCTGTTCGAGGAGCTCTTCGGAGAGGATGCCAGCGCCCGGGTGGTGCTGCAGGATGAGAATGATCCGCTGGAGTCCGACATCGAAGTCTTCGCCAAGCCCCGCGGCAAAAAGCCCAGCGTCCTCGCGCAGCTTTCCGGCGGCGAGAAGACCCTGACGGCCATTGCCCTGCTCTTCGCCATCTACCTGGTCAAGCCCAGCCCGTTCTGCATTCTGGATGAGGTAGACGCACCACTCGATGACGCCAACGTGGACCGCTTCATGGACCTGATCCGGACGTTCGCCGAATCGACCCAGTTCGTGCTGGTCACGCACAACAAGCGGACGATGGAGGCAGCGGACCGGATGTACGGCATCACCATGCAGCAGCAGGGTGTGTCCAGCCTGGTAGGCGTCGAGTTCGGCGGCGAAGTGGGTTCCGACATGGAACTGGTGGCCTAGACCGCGTTTGGCGCTTGGCTTGGGCGTTCGGCGGCGTTTTGCCGCAGGACCGCCACAGATTCGTGACGCGGCGCGGAAAGGCGTGCAGTAGTCTTCTGCGAACTTCGAATACCCGCGTGACCCCCATGCTCAAGCAACCCGTGCTCGTGATTCTGGCGAGCCTCGTCCTGGCCGCCTGCAGTTCCTCCAGTCCCATGATGACCAGCGAGCGCGCCGTAGCGCCACCGAAGGTCGACGGGAGCACACAGGATTGGACCGGAAGCCTCATGCGCCATGAAGATGGTCGACTGCTTGTCGGCGTCAGGAACGACGCGGACCGCCTCTACATTGCCGTCAGCACCTCCAATGCGGCAACCATTCGGCAGGTCATCATGACCGGTCTGGAACTGTGGATTGATGCCGATGGCGGGGAGGCCCAGCGCAGCGGGTTCCGCTACCCCATGGGCCTGATCAGCTTCAATCGTGGGTCGGCGAATGCCGTCCCGCTGCCTTCGGGTGCCAATGATCCGGCGACGCTTGAGATGCTGTTCGGCGCTCAGATGAACGACATGCAGCTGCTGACTGGTGACGCGCCACCGATGCGGGTCCCCGTGGGATCCGTCGAAGGTCTTGAAGCAGCCTCGAGGTTCGAGGCAGGGACCCTCAGCTACGAACTGTCGATGCCGCTGGATGCGGTCGGTGATCTTGATCTGGGCCTCTCGCCGGATCTGACGACGCTTGCGCTCGGATTCAAGACCGGTCAGCTTGGTGGCGGAGCACCCGCGGGCGGTCGCCAGGCGGGCGTCGGCGGCGGTGGCGGTCGTGGAGGACGTGGCGGTGGCGGTCGTGGCGGTCGCGGTGGCGGTGGTCGCGCCGGCGGCGCAGGCGGCGGCGGACAGCCCGGTGGTCAGGGCGCTCGTCTCGATCCGATTGACCTCTGGGTTCAGGTGACGTTGGCGAAGTAGCTGGCGGCATTCCGGCTGTACCCGGCGATGCGGACGGGCGCCAGCAGGATCACCCAAGTAGCTCCGGATTCACTCGGCAGCGAGTCACCCAAGCAGCTCCGGATTGAGGCGCCAGGTGGCGAACGTGAGCGCTGCCGCGAAGGACACCCAAGCCAGGTACGGCAACAGCAGTCCCGCAGCAACGCGGCTGACCTTGCGAAAGTGGACAATGGTCGCGAGAATCAGCGCCCAGAGCACCAGGATTTCAATGAACGCCCACGCCCCCTCGGTCCACACAAAGAAGAGCCACGTCCAAAGCCCGTTGGCCACCAGTTGCACCAGGAACAGGGTGAGGCCGGTACGGGCACCCTGGAAACCAGCCTTTCGCCAGACCATCCACGCAGAGATAGCCATCAGCGTGTAGAGTAGGGTCCAAACCGGGCCGAAAAGCCAGCCCGGCGGGGACCAGTCCGGACGAATGAGATCCTGATAGAAGCTTGCCGAATTGGCGGAGGCCAGGCCGCCAATGGCAGCTGCCGCGAACGCCGCCAATAGCCAGCCAACGAGGCCCAGGATGTCGCGTGTTCTGGATGTCGCCGTATTCATGGAATCGTTCTTAGGTCTGAGGCCCTGGCAGTCATTGAAGCATTGCCGACAAGCTACAACCGGGCCTATCCTAGGACCGCGGATTCAACATGCTGATCTGACATGCCCTTCTGGCTCGCCATCATCATTATCATCGCCACAATTGGCGGCCTGTCCATTGCGGCATTCTCCATGTGGATCAAGTTCCTGGAGGACCAGCGTCAGGCCGGAGAGGCCACGGGCGAACTGGGCAAGGTGATCACCGCACAACAGGAGGCGTTGGAAGCTGCGGAACGGCGAATTCAGAACCTTGAGGCCATTGTTATCAGCCACGAATGGGACGCGGTTCAGGGCGAAGCGGCTGGTCTCGCTGGGACGGCAGGCAGCACGGCCGGGACCGCAGGCAGCGTGGCCGGGACCGCCGCCGGCCGGGTTGACCCGGATCTGCTGGACGACGAGGCCTCCGATGCGGACCGGGCGGCAGAGATTGCACGCCGGCTAAGGACCTGAAACACCTCCTGAAAATGGGCCTGACCGCGTTGGCGGTCATGGCCCTGTTCGTGACCTCGGGGTGTGACCAGTCCCCGTCTTCGACGGAGCCCGGGACGCCGCTGAAGGTGATGACGTACAACCTTCGGTACGGCGATGCCGCACTCCTGGAGCCCGGATCGAGGAAGG
>JABDJZ010000449.1 GCA_013003255.1 Rhodothermales bacterium | reverse complement strand
CCTGAAAACGTTGCTGCCGGGTCAGAAGGCGTGCCGTAGCCAGGCCGCGCAGCGGGACATCCAACGAGTCCGGACCCCGGTTCTCGACCAGCAGCACCTTGAGGGCGATGGCGTCGTTGGAGACATCGGCGGACGTGTTCTCCTTCATCGACTCCGTGAGCGACAGGGCGGCATCAAACTCGCCGCGGTAGAAGTGAATCAGGGCGAGTTCAAACCGGGCGGCCTCGGCCAACTCGCCCGTTCGGAGGCGGTCGGCGAGTCGGGAGTAGCGCGTTTGCGCCTCACCCATCCGGTTTCTCAGGACGGCCAGCCGAGCCAACTCGAACGAGGCCCGCTCCGCGGTGTCCGTGTTGGGCCAGCGCTCGAGAATCAGGTTGTATTCCGCCTCGGCCTGATCAAAATCCACGAGGATCTCCCGATTGATGCGTCCGAGTCGGAAATGCACCTCGCGGAGCAGGTCGTGGGAAGGGTGGGCGTCGATGAATCGGCCGTAGGCCGCGATGGCCTCGGCAAAGAGGGAGTCGGCGGCCGGGTCACCCGCCTCGGCCGATCGGTCTGCCCAGCGCTCATACAGCGTGCCCGTAGCGCGCCGGGCTTCCGGGGCTGAAGGCGCGGCCGGATAGCGCTCCAGGATCTCCTCGTAGGCTTCCAGGGCTGCGCCGTAGGCCCCGGCATCGCTGGCCTGTTGGGCGAATGCGTAGAGCACCCGCCCTTGCTCATCTTCCAGTCGATCGATGGCACGGTGAGCGTCGAGGGCCTCCTCGTAGCGTTCCGCCTCCAGGTAGAGCCAGCCCAGCAGTTCGCGGAAGGCGCGGTTGAGCGGAGCGCCGCGGACCGCCTCCTCGGCGGCCAGAATGCTGGCGTCCCTGACTTCCGGTTCCTCTATCTGCGTGGCCAGGCGGCCCCGAACAAAGGTGATCTGTCGCTCATTCTCCCGCAGGACACCCAGGTACTCTCTGGCTGCGTCCGCGTGCCGGCCCGTCAGACTGTAGAGGTAAGCCAGGTCGGTCTGAAAGAGTTCGTCGTTGTTCAGCGCAGACCGGCCATACTCGAGGACCTCGACGGCCTTCTCGAACAGGCGCATCTGCATCAGCGACCGGTATACCACCAAGTACGAGCCCGGACGGTCGGGGGCCTGCTGGATGGCTTCGTCCCAGGTGTCCAGGGCCGCGGGCTCATCGCCCTTCAAATAGAGGAGGCGCGCCTTCTCGGCACGGAGCGGCGTGCCGGCCTCGCCCGGAACGATGCGACGATCAACCAGAGCGATGGCCTCATCGTAGCGCTTGACGGATGAGTAAGCCTCCCGCAGTTTGTCGAAGAAGACGTAGGTGTCCGGACTCCGCTCGACCAGGCCTTCCAGGAGGGCGATGGCCCTTTCAAACTGGGCGGCACGCAGATACGATTCAGCCAGCTGGTAGCGCATGACCAGGGTGGAATCGATGGCCTGCGCGGAAGCCCGTTCAGGCGAGGCAGCGCCGGCGCAGGTCAGCGCCAAGAGCATTGCGAAAAGCCGAAGGGTCGGCAACCGTCGGATCAGAGGCATCACTTTAATATGGAGAGGTCGCGGCGTAAGTTTCCCGTCTGCGACCAGGCTGCCGGGGAGGGCCCCCGATACCGCCGAACCGGCCTCCAGCCACCCGTCCACCGGATCAGATATTACATGCTTCCCCATGTCCAGTCGCTCGATGCGGATTCGGGTCAGGTCAAACAGGTCGTTGTTCTTGGTTCCACCGGGTCAATTGGGACACAGACCCTGGATCTGGCGCGACTCCATCCGGAGAAACTCCGGGTCCGCGCACTAACAGCGGGGCGAAATGTTGCGCTCCTGGCGAAGCAGGCAAGGGAATTCGGCTGCGAACTGGCCGTAATAGCGGACAGATCGCTCCACGGTGAACTGCGGGCTGCGCTTGAAGGCTCCGGGTGTCGCGCGGCGGCCGGTCCCGAGGCGCTCATCGAGGCGGCGATGCTCGATGACGTGGACATTGTCGTGACAGCGCTCGTGGGCTACGCCGGTCTCGAACCCACTCTGGCCGCTGTTTCCCGGGGAAGGCGCATCGCGCTTGCCAACAAGGAAACCCTGGTCGTGGCCGGAGGGCTCATTGCCGAGGCCGTTCGGAAGGGAGGCGCTGAGGTGATTCCCGTTGACTCGGAGCACTCCGCCATTTTCCAATGCCTGGTGGGTGAGCCGGCCGGAGCGGTTGAGGAGTTGATCCTTACGGCTTCCGGTGGACCGTTCAGAGACCTGCCGAGGGAGGAGTTTGCCTCCATTACACCGGCCCGGGCGCTTCGTCATCCCAACTGGGACATGGGCGCCAAGATCACCATCGACTCGGCCACGATGATGAACAAGGGGCTGGAAGTCATCGAGGCCCGGTGGATGTTCGACATCCCGGCCGATCGGATTCGCGTTGTGGTCCACCCGGAGTCCATCATCCATTCGATGGTGCTTTTCCACGACGGCTCCACCAAGGCCCAACTCGGCGTGCCTGACATGAAGGTGCCCATCCAGTACGCCCTGACCTATCCCGAGCGCTGGAAGGCGCCCCATGAAAGGCTGGACTGGACGGCCTTGAGCCGCCTGAACTTCCAGGAGCCGGACCTCGAGCGGTTTCCCTGTCTTAGACTGGCATTCGAGGCGCTGGAGCGGGGTGGAACGGCCTCCGCCGTGCTAAACGCCGCGAACGAGGTGGCGGTCGCGCGCTTTCTGTCTGAAGATTTGACGTTTATGGGCATTTCGGAGCTTATCGAGCAGGCCATGGACCGGCTGGCGGGACCCGGCAATACCCTGGATGCGTTGCGGAGCGCCGACGCAGAGACACGCAGATTTGCGGAGGAACACGTCCGGGCCGCCATTCATTAACGGCGGCTGGACGGCCTACGGGTCGCATCATCTATCACCACCTCTGGGTCCGCGTGGATCCGCCACGGCATGGACGGCATCCTGAACATCTTCTCATACGTCGGCTGGGTCTTGCTGGCGATCATGATTCTCGTGTTCGTGCACGAGTTGGGCCACTTCCTGCTGGCCAAACTCTTCAAGATGCGCGTGGAGAAGTTCTCGGTGGGTTTTCCGCCGAAGGTCATCGGCAAGAAGGTGGGCGAGACCGAGTACGTGCTCGGTTTGACGCCGCTGGGCGGGTATGTCAAGATCGTCGGGATGGTGGACGAGAGCATGGATGCCGAGACCATGTACTCGGAGCCGCAGCCATGGGAATTCCGCTCCAAGCCTGTCTGGCAGCGCATCCTGGTGATTGTTGCGGGCGTGGTCTTCAACATGATTCTCGCCGCCGCCGTCTTCATTTCCCTGAAGGCCACCTACGGTGAGGCGTATGTCCCCAACCTCGGCAACGTCGCTGTCGCTGACAGTTCGATTGCCTGGGAAATGGGCCTCCGATCCGGAGACGAACTTCTGGCCATCAATGGCCGCCCCGTGAACGAGCGGGCGGGCCTGGAGACCGTAGAGCGGGCCCTCATCGAGTCACCGTTGGTCGTCCAGGTGCGACGCGACGGAGGGGTTCAGGAGTTTTCCGGTCCCTCGGACATGATTACGCGGCTGAACCGCGCCGAAGGACGACTGGGACTTTCGTGGGATCCTCCAGTGATTGGTCAGGTCACGGAAGGCTCGCCTGCTGCGGCCATCGGACTCATGCCCGGTGATGTGATCCTCTCCATCGGGGCCGATTCGATTGCCTATTGGACGGACATCACCTCCACGTTGACAGACTTCGAGGGCGGCGACGTGGCCATCCGCTTCCGGCGCCCCGACTCCGTGGCCGTTTCACCACCCGGGGCTACCAGCCTGGGGGCCGGTCCGGGCGGCACGAACTACCAGACCATCGTTACGCCGGATGATGACGGTTCGCGCCATGTCCTTGGAGTTCGGCAGTTGGTGCGCGTTCGCGAGTATGACTTTCTGCCTGCGGTATCCGCCGGTCTCAGTGATACCTGGACCAACACGCGGGTAATCGCCAGCAGCCTGAAGCGCGTCTTTACGGGGCAGGAGAACTTCCGGGAGAACGTGGGCGGACCCATCATGATCGCCAAGGTGACAAAGGAGGCGGCCGATGCCGGGGCGCCCTTCTTTTGGAACATCGTTGCGATGCTGTCCATCACGCTGGCCATCATCAACATTCTTCCGATTCCTGCGCTGGACGGTGGTCACCTGGTATTCCTCATTTACGAGGGCATCGTTCGACGTGAGCCCTCGCTGAAGGTGCGCATGGTCATGCAGCAGATCGGGATGGTGCTGCTCCTGGTCTTTATGGTTTTCGTGATCTTCAACGACATTCTGAAACTGTAGGGGCGCCGCGCGGTGCCACCGTCTGACATTCAGAGCACAACCAGTCGCGGCCGGAAGGGCCGAACCTGATGGGCAAACGCCGAAACGGCACCCCCTCCGAAGCCGATCTGGCGACACAGGAGGAATTGAAGGCGCGCGGAGAAATCCCGGGCCACGTTGCCATCATCATGGATGGCAACGGTCGGTGGGCCAAGGGGCGGGGACTTCCCCGGGTTGCCGGGCATCAGGAAGGTGCTGCATCCGTCAGGGACATTGCGGAGGCTTCCGCCCAGTTGGGGATCAAGCTGCTCACGCTCTACACGTTCTCGACGGAGAACTGGCACCGGCCGATGACGGAGGTCAACGCGCTGATGCAGCTCCTCATCAGGACCCTTCGCAAGGAAGCTGAGACCCTGCACCGCAACGAGATCCGTCTCTCGGCCATCGGTGACCTGGACAAGTTGCCTGCCGTAGCCCGTAAGGAACTCGATGACGTCATCGCCAGCACGGCCGGGCACGGGAGAATGACCATCAACCTGGCCCTGTCCTACAGTGGACGTTGGGACCTGGTGTCGGCGGCCCGCAAGATCGCGGAGGATGTCGCGGCTGGCCGGCTGCGTCCGGAGGATGTGGATGAGGATGCTCTGTCAGAGAGGTTGGCCACGCGTGGCCTGCCCGACCCCGATC
>JABDJZ010000448.1 GCA_013003255.1 Rhodothermales bacterium | reverse complement strand
GCCCAGTACCAACCCGTCGGGTACCATCTGTGCGATGTCGACAGCCTTGTCCAGCGCGATCCGCTCCACGAGAACGCCCGGGGGGACGCCCGGCTGGATGTCCTCGGCTACGTCGCTGGGCCTGATCTCCGGGTTCAGCCCGAGACCATCCAGCAGGATTCTTCGGCGCGGAGAACGCGATGCAAGGACAAACGGGACGTTGAATCGAATCATCTCGTACGGAAGAAGGCGATGGGAGGACTGCTTTGAGCGGAGGCCAAACCTTGGGCAGCCCGCAGTTGACGCGGCATGGAGGCGAATCTACTTTCATAAAACGCGAATACCCGATGCCGATGATCCCTATCACGGTCGCCAATCACAAGGGCGGTACCGGAAAGACTACCTCAACCATGATGATCGCTGCTGCCCTGGGCATGAGCGGTCGCCGGGTTCTGGTGGTCGATCTGGACCCTCAGGGCTTCCTGACCCGGATGATGGGAGTAGCCGAGCCCGACCCTCGTGGGTCCTCATGCGCCCTGTTTGACGAAAGCCAGACCTTTGACCCGGCCTCGATTGTGAATCCGGGGGCATTCCATTTGATGCCGGCGTCGACGCGCCTTTCGACGGACATGCGCCGGCTGACGAGGTCCATTGACGTGCTTTGGGTCCGCGAATTCCAGCAGGCGCACTTTGGCGAGTACGATTACGTGCTCTATGACTCGGCCGCCGCACTTACTGTGTTCACGCTGAACGCGCTGGCGGCGGCTCGGCACATCCTCATCCCGGTTCTCCCGGAATATCAACCGGTCGTTGGTGCTGAACAGACCTACCAGACTGCCATCACGGTGGGGAAGAAGCTCAATCCGGACATGAAGGAGCCCTTGATGCTGCTGACGATGGTGGATGGCCGGAAGCGGAATCACATCGCGTACGAGAAGTACCTGAGGGAGCGGTACGAGGACCGGGTACTCGAGTCCCGGGTCAGAACCAGCGCATCGCTGTCCACCACCCGTCACGACGGCAAGACCGCGTTTGATTTTGACCCGCGTGGTCGTGGTGCCCAGGACTACGCGGCCGTGGTCGACGAACTGGTGGCAAAGACCGCCGAACCGGTTCTGGAATCGGAGGCAGCCTCTTGATCTCGCTGCGCTCCCGGGACTGGATTCGTTTTCTGTTTTCGCTCGCATCAGTGGCCGTCGTGGCTGCACTGATGCGCTTCCCCGTCAGCGGACCGCTCCAGCTACACACCCTGGTTGATCCGGTCGAGGGGTTCTGGAAAACGGCACGGCACGCCGACGACCTTGCAACGGGCGAAGTCCACCTCCCCGGCATGCAGGCGACGGCGCGGGTCGTGTTCGACGAACGTGCGGTGCCTCACATTTTTGCGAACTCGGATGAGGACGCCATTCGCGCGTTCGGCTACGTGGTTTCGGGCGAACGGCTCTTCCAGATGGACTTTCTACGCCGTGTCACTTCCGGCAGACTGGCCGAGGTCCTCGGGCCGGGGCTGGTGGACACGGACCGCTTTCTGCGCGGCACAGGGATGGCTCGCGCGGTCGCAGATAATGTGCGATGGATGCAGGAGGAGAACAGGATTGACCTCCAGGCGGCGACCTGGTTTGCCGAGGGTGTAAACGCCCGTCTGAGCACGCTTGGGGAGGCTGAGCTGCCCGTTGAGTTTCGACTTCTGGGCTATGCGCCCGAGCCGTGGACCCCCGAGGATGCGTTCCTGGTGGGCTGGAATCTTATGTTCGATCTCACCTACCAGCGGGAGAGCGCGCTGGTCATGGATGAGGTTCGGCGATCGCTCTCTGCGGAGGACTTCGACCTGCTGTTCAGGGTAGACGAGCCGTTTTCGAAGCCGATTGTCCCGCCGGAGGAGCGGCACTGGGGCAGCGCCATGGCGACCTCCGCGACCGCTGACCGGTCCGGAGCCGCGGAATCGTTCGGGACCTACCCGCCGGGTCTGCCGGCTGCCATTCCGGCCGCTGAGGGTTTCATAGTGGGCAAGGGGTCGAACAACTGGGCGGTATCGGGCGCGCGCTCCGCCACCGGCGCTCCGATTGTCGCCGGCGACATGCATCTGGGCCTGACCCTGCCTGCAATCTGGTACGAGGTCCACCTGGTGACACCGGACATGAATACGTACGGCGTGACCGTCCCGGGAGTACCGATTCCAATTGAGGCCTTTAATCGGCAGGTAGGGTGGACCTTTACGAACACCGGCGCCGACCAGATTGACCACCTCTCGCTGGACTTGAACGCGGACGGCACGCAGTATCGGTACGACGGGGGGTGGAGAGACCTGGAACTCACCGCAGATACCATCCGGGTGCTGGGCCAGGCGCCGGTAGTCGATACGCTTCGCTGGAGTCATTGGGGCCCGGTCACATTCAGCGGCGAACAGGCCATCGCTACAAAGTGGACAGGGCACAGCCGCATCCGAACGTTCGAGGCGTTGTGGAAGATGAATCACGCCTCGAGCTACACAGAGTTCGAGGAGGCCCTGCACAGCTGGGACGTCCCGATGCAGAACATTTTGGTGGGTGCCCCGGGGGACACCATCGCCATTCGCTCCACGGGGTACCTTCCGATTCGCGCGGATGAAACTGGATTCGCCCTCCGGGATGGCGGCTCCTCGGCGTCCGAGTGGATCGGGCGCGTTCCCTTTGAGGAACTGCCCCACGTGATCAATCCAGGTCGGGGATATCTGGCGTCCACCAACCAGCGGCCGGCAGACGAGACCTATCCGCACTACCTGGGCCGGGACTGGCGCGCCGTCTTCCGCTCCATTCGGATCGATGCGTTGCTGTCTGGAAAGCCCATGCACACGGTGGACGAGGTGGCATCCTATCAATCTGATGTCCATGCCGTGCAACGGGATATGCTTGTGCCTCTCATCCAGAATCTGGAGGGCCTGAGCCCGGCGGCCACCGCGTTTCGTGATGCCCTTTCGGCCTGGGACGGGAGCACCTCCATCGATCGAAGGGAGCCTGTCCTGTTCAGCGTTTGGGAGGGCCTGCTGCGTCAGATGGTGTGGGACGAGGCTGCATTTGACAGACGCTCGCCGGGTCGCGCGAGGCTGTACGAGTTGCTGTCTGATGATCCGGATTCGCCGTGGCTGGACCGCGTCCAGACCCCGGAGACTGAGGATGCGAATGACATTCTGAGGGAATCACTGGAGCTTGCCGCAGATTCGGTATCCATTGACGGGGCCGCGTGGGGGGAGGTTCACGGCCTCTTGCTGCGACACATTACCGGGAGCGCCGCGCTTCGGCCCTTGTGGCGTGGCCCGATTCCCTATCCCGGCTATTCCGAGACCCTCTCGCCCGGCGCCGGCCGCAACGTGACCCATTCCGCTTCGTGGCGGGTGGTGTTGGACTTCAGCGGCGAGCGTATCGTGGCCCGTGGCATCTATCCCGGCGGCCAGAGCGGCAACCCCTTCAGCAGTCGGTATGACAGTTCCGTCGAGGATTTCGCGTCGTTCCGGCTGTATGATCTGCATACGCCTGAAACCCCCAACGAGCTCGAGCGCGGTCGTCGACTTCTCATCCAGCCGTGACCCGTTGACCCCAGAACGTAGGACCCCAAACCATGTCTGATTCCCAGCAGCCCCAGTTTTCCAGCCGGTGGGGTCTGATCCTCAGTGTCCTCGGCATTGCCGTCGGCACCGGCAACATCTGGCGTTTTCCCCGGATCGCTGCCCAGAATGCAGGCGATGACGGTGCGGGGGCATTCCTGCTGGTGTGGCTGCTGTTCCTCTTTGTCTGGAGCGTTCCGCTCATTATTGCGGAGTACGCCCTGGGTAAAAAGGGGAGGATGGGCGTGGTCGGCACGTTTACGCGACTGGCAGGCGAGAAATACACCTGGATGGGCGGATTCGTAGGCTTCGTGGCCGCGGCCATCATGTTCTACTACAGTGTAGTAGCCGGATGGTGCATCTATTACTTCGTGCACACGCTGACCACGCCGCTGCCGCTGACCGCCGAGTCAGCTTCGGCCGTGTGGGACACCTTTCAGGGAGGCATGGGCCCGATCGGGTTTCACGCTATCGCGATGGGAGTCGGCGCCTTCGTCGTGATCCGCGGTATCTCGGCCATCGAAAAGGCCAACCGCTTTCTGATCCCGGCACTCCTGAGCATTGTGGTGATCGCGGTAGTCCGGACGTTGACTCTGGACGGTGCCATGGACGGCGTTCGGTTCCTGTTTACGCCAAGCTGGGACACGCTGGCCAACCCCCGGCTCTGGTTGGAGGCGCTCACCCAGAACGCCTGGGATACCGGGGCGGGATGGGGACTCATTCTGACGTATGCCTGCTACATGCAGGCCAAACACGGGGCGGTCAAGAACGCGTTCATCACCGGCGTGGGCAATAACACGGTCTCGCTCCTCTCGGCCACGGTCATCTTTGGAACCGTCTTCGCCATTCTGGGGCAGAACATGGGCGATGCCGAGGTACTCGCTGTCATGCAGACCAGCGGGCCGGCGTCCACCGGTCTCACCTTCCAGTGGATGCCGCAGCTGTTTGCACAGATGGGCTTTGGTCGGGTGCTGGCTTCGCTGTTCTTCCTCGGGCTGTCCTTTGCGGCTTTTTCCAGCCTGATCTCGATGATCGAGCTGTCGACCCGCATTGTGGTCGATGCCGGGGTCAGCCGGCCCCAGGCCGTGGGCGGTGTCTGCCTCGTTGGGTTCATCCTGGGAGTCCCGAGCGCCATGAACCTGGACATCTTCGCCAATCAGGATTTCGTCTGGGGCGTGGGTCTCATGCTCTGCGGAAGCTTTGTGGCATTTGCGGTCATGCGCTACGGACTCCCGCAGTTCCGCACGGAGATCATCGATTCGGTCGAGGGCGATTGGAACGCGGGCCCGGTTTGGGACTTCGTGATCTCACGGGTTGTGCCCAGTCTGGCTGTGGTTCTACTGGGCTGGTGGTTCTACCTGTCGGCCACCACCTACGCGCCGGATACCTGGTACAATCCGTTTGATCCGTTCAGCGTGATGACCATCCTCGTACAGTGGGGCATTGTGCTGGGCGCCTTTCTCTTCTTCAACAAATGGTTGGCTCGCAGGACGCTGGCCAACGTACCTCCCGGGACTTGATGGCTGACGAATACGCGCCAATCAGCGTGCTCTTTGTGTGTTTGGGCAACATCTGTAGATCGCCGCTGGCTGAAGGCGTCTTTCGCGATCAGGTCGAGCGGGCCGGATTGGAAGACCGGTTCGAGATAGACTCTGCCGGGACCGGCAACTGGCACGTGGGCCAGCCGGCTGACAAGCGGATGCAGGCTACGGCGTCCCGGCACGGGGTCATGCTGACCAGCCGCGGACGACAGTTCGGCCACGCGGACTTCAAGGATTTCGACCACATCCTTGTGATGGATCGGAGCAATCTCCACGATGTGCTCTTTCTGGACCGCACGGAGCAGTTCACCGACCGGGTGAAGCTGTTCCGGGAGTTCGATCCGGAGCCGGATGACTACCAGGTACCGGACCCGTACTACGGGGGAGACGACGGTTTCGAAACCGTCTACGCCATCGTGGAGCGCACCAGCGAGGCGCTGCTGGCCTCGCTGATGGCTCACTATGGATTGACGGAGGCGGGCTGAGGCCCGGTTGTCAGACGCGCTGGCCCTCCCAGGCCCTGAACGTCCGACGCGCCAGGCGTCCCTGGCCTAGTCGTCCGAGGCCTCGCTTTCGGTCATCGGCACATCCAGTCCCGCGTGGGCGATGCCGTTGAATAGCAGCTTGAACGTCCCGTGCGGTTGCCCGCGACGAATCACCTCCGGGCCAAAGAGATAGAGCGTGCCCTGGCCGACCTGGGCCTGCGCCATGGTGGTGCCGCCGTTCAGGTAGTGCTGGCCCCAGGCCCATCCACTGCGAAGCGGCTGACGGTCCGAGAACCAGCCGAGCTGTGTGAGGCCGTCCCCCAATTCAAATACGGGGCTGTTGTTGAAGTGTACGTCGAGGCGTGAGGGCAGCCCCCAGGCCACAGGCTGCGTGTTGTCCACGTTGATGCGAACAATCGAGCCGGGTACGAAATACTCGTCGCGAGACAGCCCCACGTTCTCGTGGTCCACGAGCCAGTTGTCCATGGGGAGATCCAGGTGTCGCCCGAGGGCCGTTGAATGTCCTATGGTGATGATGTCCCCACCGGCCTCAAGGAATTCCTCCAGTTGGGGCACGGTGCTCTCGACGGTCACAGAACCCAGTCGATCGCGGTACTCCTCGGGAATCGAGTCTTCTGCACGGCGGAATCCACCGAACCCGCCGCCGTCGCCGGATGGGATGGCGCCGTTCACGAAGACCAGGACGTCATAATCGTCAGCCAGATCACCGGCATCCAGCTGCTTGGGGAAGACCAGCTCGTAGTCGAATTCGAACTGCTCCAGTACCCAGCGGGCCCAACCCGAAGGCATCGACCCGCCGTAGCGGTCCCACAGTCCAACGCGCGCCTTTCGCATGGCCACGGCATCGTTACCGGGACGCCGCGAGGTGCCTTCAAACTGCAGACCGAGCTCGGTGGCCATGTCCTGTACCTGGCTGCGTACGGCACCGCTTGAGGCCACATAGAACGTGCCCGGGCCCCAATTGCCGCTACCCGAAGGCAGGCGATAGACCCGTGCACCCGAGTCCAGCAAGCGGTTCATGGCCAGGAAGGAGTCGTTGGTCTCTGCGCTGAACAGGTACCCATTCGGATTCCGAGCGCCAGTCACCGCTCCACCCGCAGGAGAGGCAAAGCCCTCAATGCGTTCGAACGGCCCCTCGAATCCGTCGAGGACGCGGTCGAAGTCGATGCCCATCTGGAAGGCCACGGTCCAGCCGGTGTTGTCATACGGCGAGACTGGAGGCCCTCCGGGGTACGCAAAGTCGTTGGGGTGGACCTGGGGTTCGAACATGTCCAGGACAAACGGCCGGAACGCCTGGCCAGTCATCACGACGTAGGATCCGGCGTCATAGGAGGTGCCGGCCACATCAAAGTCAGCGGTGGCGCGGTGCACGCTGATCCCGTTCTTGATCAGCGTGTTGACAAACTTGGTGGCTGTCGGGAAATCGGCCTGGTCTGCGGGGATGATGTAGCCGCGCGGGTCCCGAAGGTCCGGGTCACGGAATACCTCGTCGAAGATCTCGGTCGGGATGCCGCGACGCCCCTGGCTACCACCCATCTCCCGGGCGGCCTGATCCGCGGCTGAAATCACGTTCGGGTCCGTTCTCCAGGTGTCCTGCTGGCCCTTGGCGATGTTGTCGCGGCCCATCACGTAGATGTTGTAGAGCAGGTCCACGCGATTCCGGGACGCGTAGTTGAGCACCGCCCGGTTGGCGGTGACGGAGTAATCGACCGACTGCCGGAAGTGCCATTTCTGGGGCTCGACCGGCATCGGAATGTCATTCTTGGGCAGCTGCCGACTGAGGATCAGCGGGATTTCCATCGGCGTCGGATTGCCGATGGTCTCAGTCAGCAGGCCGATCTGGTTGTGGAAATACGGGGTTGTCCGGAGCCCACCGTTCCACCACGTGCTGTAGCTGGCACCAGACCGCATGGTGGTGCCTCCCTTGCCTTCGCGCACAAAGCGGCTGTGCATGGCCGTCCCGACAGCTTCGATGCTCAGGGGGACGAGGGGATGGTAGTTGTAGTTGAAGGGGTCCCGGAAGGGCGGCGCGAACATCACCGTCCCGGCAGGGCCGGTCTGGTGATGGTTGTACACGATCTGGGGAAACCATTCGCGGTACAGAATCCGGTTCATGTTGATCGACTCGGCCTGAGTCGACATGTAGAAGTCGCGGTTGTTGTCGTGCCCCACGTACTTCTGGTAGAGGACCGGAATGCCGCCGGACCGCCGGTCCTCGGGGTTCTCCTCGCGCATGTACCAGTTGGAGACCAACTCCATCCCGTCCGGATTGGCGTGGACCGCGAGGATGATGACGTCTTCCAGAAAGCGAAGCGTCTCCGGGTCATCCATGCTGACCAGCTGGTAGACCGTCTCCATCAGCTGCTGTGCACCGAGGACCTCGGTGGCGTGCAGCCCGCCGTCAATCCAGACGATGGCCTTCCCGGCCTCTGCAAATGTGCGTGCCGTCTCGTCCGAAAGGCCTTCGGCGAGTGCCAGCTGCCGCGCGATGTCCTGGTAGCCTTCCAAATTGGCCCGGTTGTTCGGCGAGGTGATTACGGCCATGATCTGCGGGCGACCTTCCTCGGTCATTCCGATGTCTTCGACCGTCATGCGGTCAGACTCGCTGGCCAAAAGCTGCCAGTAGTCGTACATCTGGTCGTAGGTGGCCAGTTGGTAATCGTCCCCGATATTGAAGCCGAGGACGTCGGCGGGGGGCGTTACGTCCTGAGCGGTTGCGCTCTGGAACGCGATGAGGACGAAGGCTAGGAGAATGGCGCGCATGGCGGTCGTGCAGGTGATGGTAGCCCCGAATATACACGGGGCCCGTCACGCAGTCAGCGACCGAGAAACTGCCTCAGGCGCTGTCGTTCCGTGAGGTCCTCCAGGAGCAGGTCTGGGCCGGCCGTTAGCAGGGACTCGCGATCCACGTTGCCCGTGCAGACGGCTACGGTTCGTGCACCTACGTGGTGCCCGCATCGAACGTCATGCTCCGTATCCCCGATGATCACCAGCGACGCGAAGGCCACCGGACGACCCAGCACGCTTGTGGCCCGCGTCCTGGCAAAGAACGGCAGTTCATTCCGATCCTCGTGATCGCTGCCAAAGGCGCCGAAACTGAAGAAATCATCGAGTGCCCCGGCCGCCAGCTTTGCCCGGCCGGTACGTTCCAGATTGCCCGTCAGCACTCCGAGATCAAGGCCGGGATCATCCTGCAATTCGTCGAGCAGTGCCCGCACGCCGGGGAGGATGTCCACATCTTCGGGCTGGATGTCATCTTCCACGCGGGCGGCGTAGGCATCCAGTACCTCGGTGATGGCGTTCTCGATCTCCTCCGTGTAGCCCGCCCGTTCAAGCATCTCCCGGGCCAGCGAGCGGTCCGTCCGCCCTGCGAACGCCACGCCGTCTGCGCTGACGCGTCTCCCGCACAGCGCCGTCAATGCCGACTCAAAATGGCGACGGCCCACACCGGGTGCCATCAGCAGCGTTCCGTCAATGTCGAACAGGAGGACCGACACGTCAGTCCATCACGAAGGGTGAGTCGGCCAGCTCTTCGTAGCGAATCTCGTCAACCGGTTCCGCGCGCTTCGGACCGGCGTAGAGCCGGTCGGGCAGATTCAGGATCAGCGATGGTGTATCACTCAGGCACCGATACGCGTGTACCACGCCAGGGGGCACGCGGAGGGTGACCGGGTTGTCGCGGCCGGTTTCGAAGACCTGGCGGACGCCCTTGGTGGGGGAGTCGGGCCGATCATCCCAGAGGTAAACCCGGAATCGTCCGTCAAAGAACGCGAAGAGGTCGGACTGCTCCTCGTGGGCGTGTGGCCCACGCGCTACCCCCGGCAGTGTCTCGGAGATGTAGGCCATGGCCGGTTCGTGGCCGTCCACCGCCTCGTCGGTACGGAACAGTTCCGAGAGCCAGCCGCGGTCATCAGCGAACTTGCGCAGCGGCGTGACCGGACAATCCTCAATGATGCCGTCTTGCCAGATCATGCGTCCAGTTCCTCATAGCTGAGATCCTCGGCAAGCGTGTTGGCCTCATGCCAGCCTTCGAGCGTGCCGGCGTCGCCCCACCATCCGTCCAGCACGCCGTGAGAAAGCAGATTGCGTGAGGCGTACCAGTTGGTCACGTCGGACACCTCATACTCGCCACGCCTGCTCGGGTGGAGACCACGGACCACGTCAAAGACAGCCGAGTCATACATGTAAATGCCGGTGACCGAGTAGTTGCTTGGCGGCTGGTCCGGCTTTTCGATGACCTCTGCAATCCGGCCATCCTCCATGCGCGGCACCCCGTACCGTTCCGGATCGTGAACTTCCTTCAGGAGGACACGGGCCGCGGCCCCGCCTTGGGCGAGTTGGGCCTGAAACGCGGCCACATCGTCCGTGATGTCGTCCTCCAGGACGTTGTCGCCCAGGAACACCACCAGCGGGCCTCCGCCGACAAAGTTCTCGCACAGCGCCATCGCCTGCGCAATGCCACCGGGTTCATCCTGAACACGAAACGTGAGATCCAGCCCCAGATCCCGGCCGCTGCCGAGCAGGTTGACCACGTCACCCATGTGCTCAGGACTCGTAACCACCGCAATCTGCGTGATGCCCGCGCGGCGGAGTCGCATCAGCGGATGGTAGATCATCGGGTAGCGACCCACCGGGAGCAGGTGCTTGTTGGTGACCTTGGTCAGCGGCAAGAGTCGGCTGCCGGTGCCTCCGGCCAGGACAACGCCCTTCATGTGGTTTCTGTCGGGTTGTCGATTCGGTCGCGGTACTGGGTCTCGTAGTATTCGTCGTAGGAGCGGTTTCTGGTCTGCTCCATCCACGTGCCGTTTGCAAGGTACCAGGCCACCGTCTCGCGCAAACCTTCTTCCAGGTTGCGGGACGGCGTCCAGTCCAGATCAGTAGCCAGTTTCGATCCGTCGAGTGCGTAGCGGAAGTCGTGTCCGGGTCGGTCCGTCACGAACTGAATCAGCTTCAGCGAGGTGCCTTCCGGCCTGTCCAGCGCCTGGTCTACCAGCTTCAGCAGGAGCCGGACAATCTCAAGGTTCGACCGCTCTTCGCCGCCGCCTACCAGGTAAGTGCTTCCCGGCTCGGCGTATTGAAGGATTCGGTCGATGGCGCTGCAATGGTCGCCAACGTGAAGCCAGTCGCGCACGTTATCGCCCTTCCCGTACACGGGCACCGGAGCGCCGGCCACTGCATTCTGAATCACCAGCGGAATAAGCTTCTCCGGGTACTGGAACGGCCCGTAGTTGTTGGAGGCGTTGCTGATGACGATGGGCAGGCCGTACGTCTCGTGGTAGGCGCGAACCAAGTGGTCGGCGCCTGCCTTGGAGGCCGAGTAGGGCGAGCGGGGATCGTAGGCAGTGTCTTCGCGGAAGAGCCCCTCGGGCCCGAGACTGCCGAAGACCTCATCGGTCGAAATGTGGTGGAAGCGGACGTCAGTGCGGCCGTTCCAAGCGCGGCGGGCGCACTCCAGGAGCGTGGCCGTGCCCATCACGTTTGTCCGCACGAAGGCCAATGGGTCCAGGATTGACCGGTCCACATGGCTCTCGGCAGCGAAATGCAGTACCGTGTCGAAGGCGTGCTCCTCAGAAAGGGCCGTTACCAGGTCCAGGTCGGCGATGTCGCCCTGGACGAACGTGTACGCTGACCCTGCCTCCAGCGCTGCCAGGTTCTCGCGTTGGCCCGCGTAGGTAAGCGCGTCCAGGTTGACGAATCGTGTCTCCGGATGGGCCTTCACGGCCTGAAGGAGGTAGTTGCTGCCAATGAAGCCCGCGCCACCGGTGACCAGGACCGATCGGGGATAATGGTGGGCCGTTGTAGCCAAGCGCTTTCTGCGGCCTTGCCGCGAATCTCTTGCTGGAATGAGCCCGCGTTGTAGGGTTGGGCACCTTTGGAGTTCCAGATACAGGAAGTCCATTCAGGGCCGATACCCACCCGAAAGGAATGTGCAGCGAAAGGAATCCGTGATGAGCAAGATCGCAGGCGTAATGATTGTTCTGGCCGCAGCCTTGGCCTGGCTGGCCATCGATGGAGATGCCCGCCGAGACGGTATTCGCAAGACGCGGAAACTGACCCGGACGGTGGTCGAGGAAGTGGATGCCCGTGTGATGATGCGGGAGCTGCGAGAAGGGCTGGAGCAGGAGGACCCGAGACAGATGACGCTGCTTGGTTACTATCACGCATCGGACCGTGCCATCTATCCGCGTGCACTATATCGGGCCATGGCCCGGGAGTTCGGACCTCAGCAGCGCGAGACCGGCCTGGACTACCTGCGCCGTGCCGTCGAACAGGGGTATGCGCCCGCATCGATGTACTACTGGGGCCAGGTAGGTTGGCCCGAACCGGAGGTGCTTCTGGAAGAGATGGCCGGTGGCAACGTCACGGCAGCATGGCGCCTTGTCGCTGACCTGGGATCCAAAGGCTGCGAGGCCACGGAGGCGGAGTTTGCCGCCATTGAGACAGCAGCCGCGGGCCTGGCCGCGCATCCGCATCCGGAGAACGAGTTCTTCTCCAACGAGCGGTTTCGCGCCGACATCGAGACCATGCGGGCCTGGAAGGCAGAATCCTGCGAGAAGCCCGCGGCGTGACACCCACCTGACACGCCCTGCTTCCTACCTTGCGGCGAGCCTTCGTTCACCGATCGTCCCGCCCGCTTGGCAACCCACCGTACCCTCTATCTGCTGGATGCCCTCGCGCTGACCTATCGCGCGCACTTCGCATTCATCAACCGGCCGCTGATCAACTCCAAGGGGCGCAATACGTCTGCCACCTACGGGTTCATCAACACCCTTCTGAAACTCATTGAGGACCACGGGCTGGAGCACGTTGCCGTGGTGTTCGACCTGATTGGGGAGGGCGGCACGTTCCGGGATGAACTCTACGCGGACTACAAGGCACACCGTGACCCCATGCCCGAGGAAATCGCGGGCAACCTCCCGGACATCAAGGCCGTGCTGCGCGCCCTGGATATCCCGGTGGTGGAGGAAGAAGGTGTCGAGGCGGATGACGTAATCGGGACGCTGGCGCGCAAGGCCGAGGCCGATGGCGAAAAGGTGGTGATCGTCTCGGCAGACAAGGACTTTCAGCAGCTCCTGTCGGACCGCATTTCCATGTTCAGGCCGGCTTTCCGCGGAGACGCGTTCAATCCTACCACGGAGGACACGTTTCGGGAGAAGTTTGATCTGGCCCCCATCCAGTTCATCGATGTCCTGGCCCTGATGGGGGATGCCAGCGACAATGTGCCCGGTGTGCCCGGAATCGGCGAGAAGACCGCGATGAAGCTTATCCAGGAATACGGGTCCGTTGAGGATCTCCTGGAGCACGCCGACGACGT
>JABDJZ010000444.1 GCA_013003255.1 Rhodothermales bacterium | reverse complement strand
GTAACCGACGCTGTGCCCAGTCGCCCCGTCCTCTACCCCATCCGCCTTTCCCAATGAATCCGCTGGAATCCCTCGCATCGGAGGCGGCCCGGTTGGATGCGGCCGATCCCCTGACGCCGCTCCGCGGACGGTTTCATCATCCGGATCCGTTGACTCCGGGAGGTGACCACATCATATACCTCACCGGAAACTCGCTCGGGCTCCAGCCAAGATCAGCGCGGCGGGCCCTTGAGGAGCGGATGGTCCAGTGGGATTCGATGGCCGTCAGGGCCTGGCACGACGCGGACTGGATGGACATCGAGGCCAGTCTTGCGGAGCTGATGGCACCCATCGTGGGGGCGAATCCGGCTGAGGTGGCGGTGGGCGGCTCTCTGACGGCCAACATCCATCACTTGATGGCCACGTTCTACCGCCCCGCCGACGGAAGGACAAAGATCCTGATGGAAGCCGATGCCTTCCCCAGTGACCAGTATGCGGTTGCGTCGCAGGTGGACTGGCACGGCCTGGTCCCTTCCGCCGAGGTCGTGATGGTGGAGGGCGACGACGATGCCGTTCTCGAAGCCATTGAAATCCATCGGGAATCGCTGGCGCTTGTCCTGCTGGCGGGCATCAACTACTACACGGGCCGGGTCTTCGACATGGGCCGGATCTCGGCTGCGGCACGCTCCGCCGGGGCGACGGTGGGTCTCGACCTCGCCCACGCCGCCGGCAACGTCCCGCTGCGCCTGCACGACTGGAACGTGGACTTTGCCGCGTGGTGCGGCTACAAGTACCTGAACGGCGGTCCTGGAGCACCGGCCGCCTTCTTTGTCCACGAGCAACACCACGGTACTGAGGCACCCCGCCTGGCCGGGTGGTGGGGACACGATCCCGCCTCGCGTTTCCTCATGCCGGATGCGTTCTCACCTGCCCCGGGAGCCGCCGGTTGGCAAATCAGCACGCCCTCGGTACTTGCCCTGGCGCCGCTTGAGGCTTCCCTGTCCCTCTTCCGGGAGGTGGGCTTTGAGCGCCTGGTGGCGCGAAGCCGCCGGCTGACCGCGTTTCTGGATCGCGCCATTCAGGAAGCGCTCGGCACCCGGGTCAGGGTCCTGACACCACCGGAACGCGGAGCCCAGCTGTCCCTCAAGGTCGAAGGCGGCCGCACTACGTTCGAGCGGCTGTCGGCTGCGGGGGTGGTCTGTGACTGGCGAGAGCCTGACGTTATTCGCGCTGCGCCGGTCCCGATGTACAACTCCTTCGGAGAGATGGTTGAGTTCTGCGAGCGTCTGGGAGCGTCTCTGCCCGACTCCTAGTCGTCCAGGATGTAGATGTCCGCCAACTGGCGGCCCACCTGCGCATAGTCGAGCCCATACCCAACCACGAACAGGTTGTCGATCTCGAAACCGACGTAGTCCAGATCCAGCGGTATCCGGGTCGCGTCCACCTTGTGCAGCAGCGTCGCCGTCCGGACCGATGCGGGATTCATCTCGCCGAGCTTCTTCTGAAGGAACTGCATCGAGAGTCCCGTATCCACAATGTCCTCGACCAGGATGATGTGCCGACCGGTGACTTCGGCGTCCAGAGACTTCAACTCGTGGACCCGCCCGGAGGAGATCTTGGCCGCCCCGTAGGAGGACAGCTTGAGGAAATCCACCTCACACTCGATGGTGAGCGCGCGCATCAGATCCGCCAGGAAAATGAACGCGCCGTTCAGCACACCCACCAGGATGGGCACCTCTCCCTCCAGGTCGCGGTCGATGTCGGCCGCGATCTCGGCGACACGCGCAGCGATCACGTCCCGGGTCAGGTAGGGCCTGAACCGTTCGTTATTGATGACGACGCTGTCGGCGTGGGACACGAGGGTAGGTTGCATGGTGAGCACCGGAAGGGGTCGCGGAATCTACGAACCCGTACGGTTAGTCTAGAAGTGCGGAGAGTCGGATGAAGGACGTCCCCTCCTTTTCGGCATTCGAGAGCCACGCCGAGCGGACGTAGGGCACCCAGACCACCACGCCGTCCTGCTCCACAACCGGGTAGGATTCGCGAACATGACTCGGGACTTTGGCCTCGGTAAGTAGATCTTTAACCTTGGTGGAGCCTTCCTGCAGCGGCAGCCGGTCCCCGTCGGACCACGGGCGAACCAGGCACGGGGCATCGGAGGGCAAAGCCACACACCAGGTCTCCGCCTGAAAGTAGTAGGACGCGGACTGTGCCCGGAACGTCAGTCGACCGTACCGCTTGCCCTCCTCCCCCGGCTGTATGGAAAAGGAATCCGGCCGATCGCCGGCGCCAGCCACAAAGGCCAGGCCCTCACGCTCCCGCCAAACCGCGCCACCCGGGAAGTCGACCCGGCGTCCTACCTGACTGCGGAGCAGGTTCTCAATCGAGGCCGCCGTCTCCGCCTCCCGCGTGCCGCCAAGCCCGGACTCCTCCAGAGCGTCCAGCAGAATTCGAGTCCGAACCACCGCATCCATTCCTGTCAGGATCTCTTCAGACAGGACAAACCCCTCCGTCGCCAGAAAGGTGGGTTGGAGCGGCTTTTTGGACTCGTTCAACAGCGATTCCGCCATGGGTGCCAGTTGGGTGTTTTCGTAGCGTCTCAACAGACTAGCAGAACGGCTGATGGCACGCGAGGCGCCCTCGCCAAAAATCTCGTGGAATACCGGCAGCAGACGGTGCCGGACCGCGTTTCTCCGGTATCCGGTATCCTGGTTGGACGCATCCTCGGCCCACTGCAGCGAATGGGACCGCGCGTACGACTCGATCTCGGCACGCGTCCGCATGAGCAAGGGCCTGATGAGCGGCAGGTCCGGCGCACCGGGCACGAGGCTCTCGACGGACATTCCGCCCAGTCCCTTTGGTCCCGCTCCACGGGCGAGGTTGATCAGGACCGTCT
>JABDJZ010000437.1 GCA_013003255.1 Rhodothermales bacterium | reverse complement strand
TTCCTGAACGTGAGAAACCTGGGTGATTCCGTTGGTCAGGAAGCGCGTGCTCGCTACCGGCTCACGCTCAATGGACATCGCGCCTGTATTGTCGACCGCGCGGACCCAATAGGTGATGAAGACGCCGTCGCTCTGAACGGGGAGGGGGAAGATGTAGGTGTCTCCGGACTGCACCGCTCCAGCCACCGTCCTTTCGGTAGCGTCGTCGGAGGTCACGTATACCAGATCAACTGAGGTCAGCGACCGGGACTGGTCGGCAACCACGTCGGCGGAGATCACGACGCCACTTGTCGTGGGGACGGCATCCGGACGTGAGAGGTTGGATACGGCCGGCGGACTCTGCGTGATTTCAAGATCCGAATCCGCGAAGGGCACGATGTTCAGAAGCGCTTCAGACCCCTGCGGGATCGCGCGGTTGAACGGGTCGTCTCCCTGGAAAACCACAAAGCCTTGCAGGTTGACGGCTGCACCCGGAGGAGGCGGGACAAAATCGTCGTCCAGCGTATTCCAGCCGCTCGGGTAATCAGAACGGTCGTTGCGGTACCGAAGTGACATGTCGTAGAAGGAAGCGAGCGTCGCGCCGCCATCGGTCGATACCAGCCAGTCCGGCCGGTCGGTCGAGATGTCGCGAGCCATAATGGTCGCACCCTCCAGTCGGACGTACTGTCCGTTCAGGTCAGCAAAGTTGGTCCAGTTGACCTGGACGCCATCGTCAATGGCCTTGTTCATGTCGGCCGTTGTGATGGTCACCGGCTCCAGAATGGAGGCATCCAGACTGAAGTCGGTGTAGGAGCCAAGCAGGGTCACCGTGGTCGGTGCCATCTGCATGGATGTCCCAAACGGGGATATCTGGCCGGTAACGTCAACGACGTCTCCAATCGTCGTGTTGATAAGCCCCGAGGTCTGGTAGTTGCCATCGACAAGCTGAATGCCCATGCCCTCGTTGCCCATCGTGGCCGCGTTGATATCCCTCACGTACACGTGGATGCGGTTCGGGCCGCCGTCGCCAACATTGGCGAGGCCTGAGCTGAACGGATCGGTCATCACAACCGCCCGAATCGTCACATCAGTTCCGATGGTCGGGTTGGCATAGATCAGCCCCGGAATCGCGCCGACGTCTATCGTCGCGCCTCCTGCTTCAAGCTGGTTGACGTTGTCCTGTGAAATGGCGTTGATGTCCCGCACCGTGGTCTGCCCGAGAGCGGGCAGGACGACGAATGCCAGGAGCGTCAACAGCGTTGTAACTCTCTGTACCATGGCGGTTGTGAGGGTGGGTGCGTTGTCTACTTGATGATGACGAACTTGCCGCGCTGGATATCTCCACTATCCAGGTCTTTCACCGTATAGAGGTAAAGACCTCCAGCGATATTGAGCGAGTTCTCCGATAGGATATCCCAGGAGTGTTCACCGCCGGGAAGTCGGCGATTCTCCGCGCTGAACTGATCGTACCACCGGATGTCACCGGTGTAGGAATCTGATTCGTGGACCAGTTCCTTTACGATCTCGCCGGCCAGGGTGTAGACCCTGATCTCGGCACGCGAAGGGAGATTATAGAAGTTGAGTCTCCGGGTGCGGTTCGAATCCCCATCCCAGGCGGCGTTGACCCGGTAAGGATTCGGGTATACACCAACCTTCAGAGAACCGTCAGACGTGGGCGTGCCGGGGAAGACTCGCGTGGCGTTGGCAACACGAGACGACTCAAATGACGGCAGGCCCGCCTCTTCATCGCCCGTATCGAAGGCAGTCAGAGTGAAGAGATATTGCCAGCCGTTGAGGAGGTTGTCGACCTCGAACCGGTACCAATACTGAACGGGGTCACCGGAGAAAGAAATGGGTTCAGCGAGCGCGACCTCATCAAAGCCGTTGTTGAAGCCGGTGCGGTTGCCTTCCTGATCAAACTGGGCCACCAGGCTCGCCCTGTCGAGGATGTTGCCGCCGCGATCATCGCCCGGGTTGGTGCGATAGATCCGATAGCCCTCGAAATCCCTGACACCTGTCACGGGGTCGATGAACTCCTCGGCAGACCGGTCCCAGTAAAGAACTACACGCGAGTCCTGCTGGCCCGTAGTCGCATCCGTTTGGGTCTCGAACTCCACCCGCATTCTGGGGGAGGAGGGCGGCTCCGGAATCAGGTAGCGATCCAGTCTGCCGTTGCCGTTGACGTCCTCGTTGCCGTCGAGACGACCATTATAGTTGGTGTCTTCGCCGGCGTAGGTGCGGCGGGCCCATTCCAGGTTGCCGTTCAGGATCCGGCGGCTGTCCTCGATATCTACCGACTTGCCGCCCTGACCCTGATACTCGTCTGGCTTGAGAGCGCCGACGAAGGAGAACGACACGGTCAAGGTGTCTCCGGGAAGCACCGTCGGGTATGGGCCTGAGGGTGTCAGTCCGATCCAGTTGCCCGTGGCGCTCTGTCCGTCCGTTCGGAGGCGGTTGCGCCACGCGGTCAGTTCCGTCTCATAATCTGCTTCAGACTGGAAGCTCTGAGGGTTCGGATACGGGGTGGACATCCGGTCATACTTGTCCTGATCCGACGCCGGGCGCGTGAACTGATCGGCACCTCCGCTGAATAGCCACCATCGGGGATTTACCGAAGGACTGGGGTATCCGTCAGCGTTGTACTCATCCGCGAGACTTGGATGAAAGAAGCGGCGCTGGCCGGTGCGGGGGTCTTTCCACTCGGCACCCAGAAAGCCGATAGCCCCATAGGTGTTGAGCGTCTCTTCGGTGCCTCCGGCGTTGAACGCATACGAGGTGGTGAGGCTGTCCAGATAGCCCAAACCGCCCTTGTTGAAGAACGCACCGCCCGTTTCCGTGGTCGTGTTGATGTTGCGCACCACCAAGTCGTGGTAAAGACCCACGTATACCGAGTCCCAGGCAGCATCGCTGACGTTCACGATGTTGAAGTTCACCAGCACGAAATACTCCGTAAACGGGAAATTCCATGCGTGGGATACCATCGAGACTTCTGCGCCCAGCTGGCCTTGAGGGTCCGGCATCTGTATCGAAGTCCCCGGCAGAACGGCCGAGGTGTCTTCGAAGGCGGCTATATAGTCGAGGTGGCTGACAGCTGCACTGGCAAACGCATCCGACTCAGGGAGACTCGACCGTCTGAAAATCGGAGTCGACTGGGCGAATTCGTAGCCGGTTGAGCCCGGACGGTACCCGTTGGAAACCGTCACCGCACCTGTACGCACCGTAGTAATTCCGTCGGAACGAATGGCTCCGATCCACAATCCCGATTCAAACAGGTGCTCAACCCCGGAGTCCAGCGGGTACTCAAAGGACGGAGCTCCGGTCGGAGCGTTTCGAACGTTGGCCCGACCGAAGAAACCGGCATTGGTCACCGTTAGTCCTATGTTGCCTACGTCTACCACTGCCTCCTCGTAAGACTGGGCATCCACGCCACGCGGGAGCAGCAACATCACGAACAAGCAAACGGCCGTAACCGATCGAACCATTCCAGCGAAAGACAGGTGGGTGGGATGCGGGAGGTTGGAAGAAGGCCTTCACCGCGAAGCACCAAGATGAAGTACGGGTCGGTTGCTTGCAAGCCGTTGGAGCGTTCGGAATGATAAGATTCTGTCTCCTTCTACTCGCGGCCCTGTCCCTTTCCGCCTGTGCACCGCAGAGCGAAGGGCCCTATCGCACCCGGGACGCTTCCGATGGAGGAACGGGGAAGTTTTTCATGGGACGGGAAATTGCCCCGGTTCTGGAGGATGACCACGAGCAGTCGGGCGTGGATCGTCCCTCGCGGGACGTGCGCGAGTTGCCGGAGCGGCTCATCAACGCGTTACGGCTGGGGCCGGCAGACCGCGTCGCCGACATTGGAGCGGGATCCGGCTACTACACGTGGCGGCTGGCCACGCGCGTTCCGCATGGAAGGGTCTATGCCGTCGATCTGCAGCAGGTCCTGCTCGACTCCATCGCGGTGGTGGCCAGGCGCGACGGGTTCCGGAACGTGGTCCCGGTCATGGGGGCCGTGGATACGCCGAACCTCGAGGAGGAGTCAGTTGACCTGGCGCTGATCGTGGTCTCCTACCATGAGTTCTCGCATCCATTCGAGATGCTGACGGCGCTGCTCCAGGCCCTGCGACCGGGCGGACGGTTGGTCATCGTGGAATACAGGGCCGAGGATGAGACGATTCCGGTGCCTTCGATTCACCGAATGAGCGAGGAGCAGGTCCGGCAGGAGGCCGAGTTGGTGGGTTTCGAGTGGATCGAAAACCTCGACGTGCTGCCGCAGCAGCACGTACTGGTGATGAGGAAGCCGCTGGGGTGAGGGGGGCGTGGCCGTTGGCGTTGCCTCGAAGGT
>JABDJZ010000418.1 GCA_013003255.1 Rhodothermales bacterium | reverse complement strand
CCCAAACACCCACGCCGTACCTGGGGCTGAATCGGTCATCCCACCTTGTGGATCGGCTGAGGCTGGAACTGGATGTCGGCCTTCTGCTGCCAATTCAGTCTCACAGGGGAGAGCAAGCCGAGGGAAGGCTGGACGGCGCGACCCTCTGGAGCGATCGTTCTGGCTCCCCCGTACTGCCCGTGGTTCAGTTCGGGCTCCAATACCGGATGCATGCGCCGAACCGGTAAATCGAGCCCACCCTTCCATTGGCACGCGCTGCTGCTGGTCCTGCTGGCTGGCGGTTGCGACGTCAATGGCAGCCTGCTTCCGGAAGAATCGTTCAGGCCGATTGTCGAAGTCGCAGGGTTTCGGTCTACGGTTGCCGGCATCGTGTATGACGTCGAGGACGGCCGGGTGTTGGAAGACGTTGAACTCCGTTTCCTGGGTGAAGGCGGACTCTTGATTCGGGACTTCCTGGATCGACCGGTCTCCGGCCCGGCCCTGGTCGGCAAATCCGCTTCGTTTGGGTTGGCGAATACCGCGCGCCCGGCGCCCGATCGCCCCGTTGAGCTCGTGGTTTTGGCGCACAAGCCGGGATACCGTGCCTCTTCGACCCGGCTGGAATTCAGAGGCCCGGGCCCGCACGAATTCAGGATCGGGCTGTTGCCAGAGAGCGGGGTTTCCGGTGAGATCCATGATGCGGCCACCGCGACGGTCACCAATGGCAGGCTGGCCGATGCGCTTGTGCTCACCCCCACGCTTGCGGGCGCGGAAGTGCTTTCGGTGGCGCTTCCAGCCGCTTCCAAGATGGACGCAGGCCCGGCACCGATCAACGGTTTGATCACGCTGGAAGCGTCCTGGTCAGCGCCGTCTCAGGAATCGCTGCTGCAGCTACCCGGAGGTACGGACGCCCTGTTCTCAGGCGGAGAAGGTCTGCTCCCAGGTGGAACGGACACAGGCAGCGCGAACGGGGAAGGCCTGCTTCCTGGAACCATGGTTTTGGGATCGATAGTTCGGGTATTCTCTCCCGGCCATGAAGGCTTGGTATTCGGCGATTCAGCTGACGTGATGGCGCTGGTCAGCCCGGTGCTCAGCAGTCCCCGGACCAACGCACCTGTGGTTGCGGGCGTGGACATCGACGTCTTTGCGTGGCAGCCCGAACGCGGCACCTGGCGGCTGGAGGATCGCGTGCCTGTGGTCCCGGTGGCTGGAGGGCTCGGAGCGCGTTTCCGGATCCGTTCCACGGGCCTGTTCGGAGTTGGCTACAGGACTGTTCCATGTGCCGACGCCACGCTGAGGCTCTCAGGAAACGACGCGGGAGGGGTCGTGGTGGCTCATCGCGGTCAGTCAGGCCGGGCTGATGGGATTCGCGTATGGCGGTTTCGAGCCGGTGAAGAGACGGTCACGTTGAGCTCACCACCCTCGTTCTGGCGCGGTCAACTTGAGGTCGTGCACGACGAGGAGCGCGCGGTGGTGTCATTCGGGGACCTCTGTGGCGGAGCCTGGGACGTTGACCTGACCCGGCGAGGTGCTGGAGAACCAACCCCGCACCGGCTTGTGGCCGAATCATGCGATGCGCTGATCCTCAACGACGTACCCACCGCGAATCTTCTGGTCGTGCCCGATGCCAGCCTCGGTAAGCGGGCGCTCCAGGCTCCGTACATCGTCGAGCATCTGACCAGAAGTCGGGACTCAGCAGGCCGTCTGCTGGGATTCGAGGGGGTCAGCCCCGGGACGCGAGGTCAGCTTGTGCTCGCAGTAGACAGGCAGGCCTGGACCTACGATCTCCCCGGCGAGACCATCGACATTTCAGCAATGGCCATCGAATCCGGGCTGTGCCTGTAATCCTGGGCCGAATCAGGCGTAGGTATTCAGCATCACCGGCATGATCAGCATCATCATGCTTTCGCCTTCCCGCTGCTCGAGCGGGGTCACGACGCCGGCGCGATTCGGGGAGGAGAACTCGAACAGCACCTCCTGTGCATCGATGTTCGAGAGCACCTCGGTCAGGTAGACGGCATTGAAGCCAATCACCATCTCTTCGCCCTGAAACTCGCCCGGGACGGTCTCCTGGGCCTCGCTGGCACGCTCGATGTCCTCGGCCGAAATGCGGACTTCGTCCGCGCCAATGCCCAGGCGAATCTGGTTGGTCATACTGGAGGAGTAGAGCGCGACACGACGGACGGCCGCCAGCATGTCCTCCCGATTGACGGTCAACTGCTTTTCGTTGTCTACCGGAATGACCGCCTGGTAGTTGGGGTAGGGCTCGTCGATGAGGCGGGCGAGCACGCGCGACCGGTCAAAGTCGAAGGCCACGTAACCTCCGTCCACGCTGATGGTGCACGGGGCGTCATCGGCCACCTTGGCGGCAAGCGCCATGGCTTTCTCCGGCACCACGAACTGGATCTCAGACTCGCTGGTCATGGTCTCCAGGGAGAGCTTCACCAACCGGTGACCGTCGGTAGCAACCGCCTTGCCGCCGTCTCCGCCGATCTGGAAGAAGATCCCCATCATGGCCGGGCGCAGGGCGTCCTTGCTGACTGCAAAGCCGGTCTTCTGAATGGCACGCTTCAGGAG
>JABDJZ010000417.1 GCA_013003255.1 Rhodothermales bacterium | reverse complement strand
GTCCACCACCTCGCCGACCTTGCGCTCCTCTGCCATTACGGCGAGACCCACCAGGTCACTCAGGAAAACCTCGCCTTCCGCCAGAGGCGGAAGATCAGCCTCGCTGGCCCAGACCGTATGGCCGGAGAGTGCTTCGGCGGCTTCCCGATCGGCGACACCCTCGAGGTCCAACAGGACCGCTATACCGGACTTGAAAGGCTGGAATCCGACGCCCTCTATCGAGCGCGCCGTCAACCGGTCCTCCGAATCTCCGAGGTAGAGCTGGGCGATTCCGTCCAGACGTGCCGGATCATCGGTCTCAGGGCGCATCTTGACAGTGCCCTTGACCCCGTGCGGACGTGTAATTGTCCCCACGATGCGATAGCCGGTATGGTCAGTCGGAGCCACGGAAACAGGCTAGGCCTTATCGGTAGCGGCGTCGGCGGCAGGTGCTTCAGCTTTGGCCGGGGCCTCAGCTTCAGCGGCGGCGGCGTCGTCAGCTGCAGCGGTGGCGGCGTTCGCCTCCTTCTGTGCCTTCTTCACCTCTCCGGCGGTGGCCTCGTTGGCCTCCTCCTGCGCACGCTTGGCTTCCTCGGCTGCACGAGCCCGCTCCTCAGCGGCCTCCTTCTGCGCAGCTTCAGCTGCTTCGCGGGCCTTGGCTTCTGCGTCGGCACGCAGCTTGGCAAGCTCTGCCGCACGTTCGCTGGCCACCTTGTCCTCGGCCGCAAGCATGGCCTGCTTCCGATCCTTGGCGGTGGTCTTGGTGCGGGCGGCCCACTTGGCTGCCAGGCGCTCGCGGTGCTCGGCAACCGCCTGAGCGATGGCCTCTTCCTCGGCACCCTTGCGGGTCATGTGAAGCGCCAGCATCAGGCCCTCGCGGCTCAGGAGGGAGCGAACCGTGTCAGACGGTTGGGCTCCCTGCTGCAGCCAGTAAAGGATGCGATCCTGCTTGAGGTCCACCATGGCGGGTTCCTGGAGAGGCTCATAGCGTCCAAGATCCTCGATGTACCGACCATCACGCGGACTGCGGGAGTCCGCCGCGACGACGGCGTAGAGAGGCCGCTTTTTGCGACCCATTCTGCGTAAACGGAGCTTTACCACGTTCTTCCTTGCTTGATTTGTCTCGTCAGTTTTGGCGCCCCATCAGCGCCCCGAGGTCGATGGAGCGACCTTTGCCCATGAGCTTGGTCATGGTCTTCATCATCTTCCGCATGTCGCGGAACTGCTTCAGGAGCTGATTCACGTCACGGACCTCCATGCCCGCGCCCTTGGCTATCCGCTTGCGGCGGGTGCCGTTGATCAACTCCGGATTCCTTCGCTCTTCGACCGTCATGGACTGGATGATGGCCTCAATGTGCTTGAAGGCGTCATCGTCCACGTCCATCTGGTCAACCTGCTTGCCGATGCCCGGGATCATGCCGACCAGATCCTTGAGGGACCCCATCTTCTTGATCTTGTCGAGCTGATCCAGAAAGTCTTCCAGATCAAACTTCTCCGAGCGCATTTTCGCGCGGAGTTTCTCGGCCTGCTTCTCGTCAAACTGCTCCTGCGCCTTCTCGACAAACGACACCACGTCGCCCATGCCCAGAATTCGCTGCGCCATCCGGTCCGGGAAGAACGGCGTCAGCGCGTCCAGCTTCTCACCTGTGGAGGCAAACTTGATGGGCTTCTCAACCACCGTCCGGATGGACAGCGCCGCACCACCGCGGGTGTCACCATCCAGCTTGGTCAGCACCACGCCGTCGAAATCAAGGCGCTCGTTGAACGCCACGGCTGTGTTGACCGCGTCCTGACCCGTCATCGAGTCCACGACGAAGAGAATCTCGTGCGGCTTGACGGCATCCTTGATGTTGGACACCTCACGCATCATCTCGTCATCGACGGCGAGTCGTCCGGCCGTATCCACGATGAGGATGTCCCGGGCCTGCTTCCGCGCGGCCACCAGTCCTTCGCGCGCCACCCGCACGGCGTCATTGACCGGCGTCTCTCCGTCCATGATGGAGAAGACGGGCACGCCTACCTGCTCGGCCAGAACCGAAAGTTGCTTCACGGCGGCCGGGCGATACACATCGGCGGCGGCCAACATTGGGGCGCGTCCCTTGCTCTTGTAATGCTGAGCCAGCTTGCCGCAGAACGTGGTCTTACCCGAACCCTGGAGGCCCGCCACCAGAATCACGGTCGGCGGAGTGGGTGCCAGTTCAATGCCTACATGCTCTTCTCCCAGGAAATGGACCAGCTCGTCATAGACGATCTTGACCATCTGCTGACCCGGCGAAACCGAGTTGAGCACTTCCTCGCCCAGGGCCTTCTCACGGACGCGTTCCGTGAAGCTGCGGGCTACCTGAAAGTTGACGTCCGCGTCCAGAAGCGCGCGACGGATCTCGCGCATGCTCTGCGCGACGTTCAGTTCATTTATCTTCCCCTGGCCGCTAAGACTCTTTAGCGCACCTTCCAGCTTATCGCTTAGGCTGTCAAACATAGGCTTGGATTTGGGAAGACTTCCGGTGGCCGGGGTGGATCAGGAGTGATCCGGTGCGGGACCGTGAACTGGATTCCTTTCAGGAATTATTGTACAGATGGGCGAAAGTAAGTGCCCTCTCTGGCATTGACAACGATTGCTGAGCCGGCGTGTCCCCTATCTACTCTATCTTCACCGTTAATGGACCGCCCTGAGACTCCCCGTTCATCCAAACGCGCACTCCGCACGCAAATGCGCCACCGGCTGGCGATGTTGTCAGCGGACGACGTGGCGCGACAGAGCCTCCGGGTGACCGAGCTACTTGCGGGGTTCGACGAGGTTCTTGACGCAGAGTCGGTCTTCGCATTCTGGCCGATGGCCGGCGAGGTAGATCTCAGACCATTGCTCGGCAGGCTCCAGGAGCGGGGCGTCCTTGTGGGCCTCCCTGCTGTCGTACCGGACGTTCCCGGCCAGATGGTGTTTCGACAGTTCACTGGCGCACAGGACCTCCGCGCGAACCGGTGGGGACTTCTGGAGCCGACCGGAGCTGTGATTGCCCGTCCGCCAACTACCTTTCTGGTGCCGTGTTTGGCCATCACCCGGACGGGCAGGCGGCTGGGTCACGGGGGCGGCTACTACGACCGCTTTCTGGCGCGAAGTGGTGCTCACCTCATCGCGCCGATTCTGAATCCACAGTTGGTGCCGGAAGTGCCAACTGAACCGCATGACCAGTTCATTGGAACCATCGTCACCCCGAACGAAGTGATCCACGCGCAAACTCGCGCGTAACAAGGTTCTCACAGCCGCGTACGCACCATCGGCCCGGGTTCCTCCCCACTTGGCACAACGATATGGCAACCAGATCCAGAAGAGCCACCCGCACTGATTCCGTGGACAGCGAGTCCAGCCGGATAGATTCCCTGCTGTTCTCCGATGACGAGCTGGATCTGGAGGATCTGTCCGAGGATGAACTCGAAGAAATCCTGTTTCAGGAGGAAGAGAAACCACAGGGCTTCTTCAACCTGCCGACGATCGCGGGCTTCTCGCTCATTCTCGTAGGGATCGCCTACATCTTTCAGCTTCTGGGCCTTGCGCCCGGCGTGGATCTCAGCGTACTCGCTGCCATGCTGCCCTGGATGGCCGGCATTCTGATCATTCTCCTCGGGTTCGGCGTGCTCTCATGGAGGCCTGGACGCAAGCCCAAGAAGAAGAAAATGTCCGCGCGAGAGCGCCGCGCTGCCCGCGCCGCAGAGAAGGCAGAAGAGCGCATCGCCTCCAAGGAAGCCAAGTCCACGGCCCGAAAGGCCAGTAAGAGTGATCGGACAAAGCTCCGCAAGACCCGGGACAAGAAGCTGATGGGAGTTGCCGGTGGTCTGGCCGAGTACTTCAACATCGACCCGACTCTCGTTCGCATCGCGTTCGTCATCGGCACCATCGCCTCGGGCGGACCCTTCTTCCTGGCCTACCTGATTCTGGGTTTCGTCATGCCGGACCCGGAGAAGCACACGTTCGAAGAGCGCATCACCATCATTCGCGACAGCTGACATGAGCCGAACCACCCTGAGACGCTCCATCAACAACCGCCAGATCGCGGGGGTATGTGGTGGACTCGCCGAGTACTTCGACCTGGATCCCACGCTGGTACGAGTGGGCTATGTACTCCTGTCCTTCCTGTCCGTGGGCTTCCCCGGACTGCTGGTCTACATCGTGCTCGCCCTGGTGATGCCTGAAGGCTAAGCGCCGACCGGCTTGGGCAACGTGCCCGCCACAATCCGCGAGAGCTGCGCCGGATCGAATCGGCGACCTATCACTTCATTGACCGACTCCAGGGAGCAGCCCTCAACACGGGCCGGGTAGGAATCCACCCAGGACAGGTCCCGCCCATCCTCCATTTGCTGGAGCAGTGCTCCGGCCAGGCCGGCCGTCGTGGCCAGACGCACCTTGAAGCTGCCGGCCAGAGTGGTCTTCTTGTCGGCCAACTCCTCGTCCGTCACGCCCCCGTCCGCGAACTCACGAACCACGGCCTCGGTGGCATCGATACCGTACTCGAGGTTCTCCTGTGACAGCGTGACCTGGATGCGCCACATGCCCGGGTATCGGGAATCGATCCCCCGAAGCCCGGATCCGATTCCGTAGGTGAGGCCCCGCTTCTCCCGGATCTCATTCATCAGGCGTGCCGAGAAGTTGCCGCCAAGGATGAAACTGGCCAGATAGGCCGGCAGGAAGTCGTCATCCATCCGGGTGATGTCCAGCGCATGTCCCCAGCGCACTTCCAGGTTGTCCCTGTCTGCAATCTCGACAGTTTCAGTGACGGGTTTCTGCTTCTTCCCGGGCGGCATGACCGGCCCTCGCTCCTGGCCTGCCCAGTCACCACTCGCTCTGGCAACCAGGTCTACACAGGCATCGGGATCCACGTCTCCCACAATCACAAGCCGGGGCCTCCCCTTCAACAGATGTGCGTGCGCTGCCCTGGCATCTCCTTCAGTGGCCTCCCGGAGTGCGCGATCCTCTTCGGCGGGCAGCGGAATGTAGTTGGGATGCAACGGGTTGTAGACCGCTTGGGAAAGCGCCACATTGGCGCGGTACCCGGCATCGGCAATGCCCCGCTGGATGCTGGCAGCCAGGCGGTCCCGACTCTTGGCCAGCTCCGGGGAATCCAGCGCCGGCCTGCAGAGCTGTTCGAAGAGCAGTTCGACGACGGTTGGCAGGTCCTTCCTCAGACAACGGGCCGACATGCGAATCCTGGATCCGGATCCGCTGAACCCTACCTGCGCCCCGAGATTCTCCAGAATCGAAGCGATCTCAAACCGGTCACGTGACTGGCTTCCACGGTCCAGGGTCCGCACCATCCAGTCCTGAACCAGTTCTGAGGCCGGACTTCCTGGATCGGTGTCCACGGAACCGCGAATCGTAACGACATCCTGTATTCCCGTCGGGAGGACGGCAAGGTCGACAGGACCGGCAGTGGTTCGCGTGGTGCGTCCGGCAATTCCCATGGGCAAGTTTCGCGGCGACGAACCCTGCCAGCGCCCTTTCGGCGCGAGGGGGCTCAGCCCGCCTTCCGCGCGGCTGTGACTGGAGATGACTTGAGGAACCGGATGATACGGTTGTGCACTACATCGACCGAAGCATTCCCGTCGACTTCGCGGAGAAGTCCGGTCACCCGAAAGTGGTTCTCAAGCGGTTTGGTCTCGCGTCGATAGCCCCTCAGCCGTGACGCGATGGCTTCAGGCTGGTCATCAGCGCGCTGGATGATGTCCTCGGGGCTGACGTCGGCGGGCGGCGGCAGGAAGTCCAGGTGGTAACTCTCGCCCGTCAGTCGATGCACACGCCGTTTTGAGAGTCGTTCGATGATCACCTCGTCCGGAACGGCCAGGAAGACCACACCATGAAGCTCGGCCTTGTAGGCGCGCAGAAAGGCGTCCAGCCACTGGGCCTGCTCAATGGTGCGCGGGTACCCGTCCAGGATGAAATCGTTGAAACCGGCATTGGCTACGGCCGAATCCGCCAGCTTTCGAACCAACTCGCCGGGCACCAGCTTGCCGGCCGTCACATAGGAGCGCGCCTCTTCGCCGAGTTCAGAGCCTTCCCGCATGGCCTCACGGATAAGGTTGCCGGTTGAAATGGTCTTCAGACCGTACGTCTCGGCCAGGATGCTGGCCTGGGTACCTTTACCCGCGCCAGGCGGACCGAATAGTGCGATGCGCATGAAATGGGCCGATCTCGGAATCGGCTGCGTCCTTCTGATGTCAGCCCCGGGAGGAGCGTCGATAATGATACGGTAACGAATGGGGGGCCGAAACCGGTAATCGCACTACACGAGCGAATTTTCGCTGGCGCAGACCGACCGGCGACCCTAAATTTTCGCCACCAGCGAAAAACGGGCACCTTTGTGGCAGTTAGCGAAGACAATCTGCGTTTCATTCTCGGGCTCAAGGTCAAGCGACTCCGCCAGGAGGCCGGCTTTTCCCTGAAGCAGCTGGCCGCCGCGTCCAACCTTTCCATTTCCTATCTCAGCGAAATCGAGAAAGGAAAGAAGTATCCCAAGCCGGATAAGCTGCTGGGCCTCGCCAGTGCACTGGAAGTCTCCTACGATGACCTGGTCTCGGTGCGGGTTGATGAGCAGCTGGATGCCGTGACCAAGACCCTGCGGTCTCCCTTCTTCTCGGAGTTCCCCTTCGAAGTGTTCGGGCTCCAGGCACAGGATCTGTTCAGCCTGTTCTCAGAGGATCCATCGCGCGCAGGCGCGTTGGTGCGAACGCTGCTGGAGATCGGCCAGATCTATGACATGCGCGTCGAGCACTTCCTGTTTGCCGCCCTGCGGTCCTACCAGTTGATGCACGACAACTACTTCCTGGATATCGAGGATGCCGCTGCCGGATTCCGATCCCAACTGGGCCCCGAGGATCTCACCACGGACCCAGTTGGAACGCTGTCCCGGACGCTGGAGCGGGTGTACGGATACCGTCTGGACTGGAAACGTCTGGCTGAGCATCCCGAGCTGCGGGACCTTCGCTCTGTGCTGACCGACGACGACGAACCCACCCTGTTCGTGAATCCAAACCTGCTGGCGGCGCAGCAGGCCTTTGTCCTTGGGCGCGAATTGGCGTACGACGTAATGGGACTCGGCGAACGGGCAAAGACGTCTTCCTGGATGAAGGTGAACTCGTTCGAACAGGTCCTGAACAACTTCAAGGCCTCTTACTTCGCGGGCGCGGTCCTGATTGACAGGGACGAGCTCGTGGCCGCCATGCGCCGGCTATTTGAGCGGCCGCGCTGGTCCGGGGAGGCATTCCTCGAGGTCATGGAGGACTTCTCGGCGACGCCGGAGATGTTTTTCTACAGGCTGGGACAGCTGCTCCCGGGCCTCCTGGGGTTCCAGGACATGTTCTTCATGCGGCTCAACCACGACCAACGCTCGGGCTCAACTGAACTCACCAAGGTCTTCAACCGGACCTCGGTTCCACTGCCCGCCGGGTTCTGGCAGGACGAGCACTACTGCGCGCGATGGGGTGGCCGCCGCCTCCTGGAGAGCCTTCCAAAAGGAGAGCGCGGCACGCACATCCGTGCCCAGCGATCCCGATTCCACGGCAGCCGGGACGAGTTCTTCGTCATCTCCATCGCCC
>JABDJZ010000377.1 GCA_013003255.1 Rhodothermales bacterium | reverse complement strand
ATCCGGGACCCAAGCGTTGATCCAGTGCCAGGAGTCTGAACCCGCAGCCCTGAACCGGAGGCACTGGGGGCAGTGCTCCTCGACCGACTCAGCATCGGGCACCTGACCCGACGGCTGAGGGAGATGGGGCAGGGTGAATCTGAGCGTGTGACGAATCACAAGGAAGTCTTTGCCCAGAGGAGATTCAGTTCAAACAGCCGATAGGCATCCCGGCATGCGCATTCATACTCCAGATTCAGTGACCGTCGCTCCTTGAAAACGCGATTCAAGGCTGCCGTGAAATAGGTCTTTTCGCGCTCCCTGTATCCGTCGCAGAGACCAGTCCCCATGTCGAAGTCCGTCACCTGTCCCGTGACATCCATGAACTGGTACCAGGCCGGATTCAGGTACCGGATAGTCAGGTCGCGGTCCACACAGAGCGTACTCCCGGGGTGCTCCTCCAGGTCGTAGAGGATCCCGAGCGAGAGGACGGGATCCAGCGCAACGTCTATACGATCGGTCAGTCGCGGAACCGGTCGAAGAGGGTTGCTTGCCAAGATCGGAGATTCAGGTCTTCAGTTGGTCGAATTACGGACCGGCACCGGGCCAGCGTACCGTCAGTACCTGAGGTACGGCTGCGCTGAAAACCATTCTGGCCTGAACACCGGGTTGCGAAGCCAGGAGCGTTTCAGCGCGTTCCGGCCCAAGGATAGCCAAGGCTCGCGAGAGAAGCCCGGCATCCACGAGTTCAGCAGCAATTACACACGCCTGAAGTGGACCTTCGGGATTCCTGGGAGGTGCAGAGCCGGTATCTGCAAGCGACCAGACCGCATAGGCCGCGTCCGCAAGTACCACCGATGCGTCCAGATCACCCGATTCGGTGGGATCCGAAATGTTGACGCGCCAACCGGCCTGACCGGGCGGCGGGGCCATGGCCCGATAAAGTCCGAGCGAATGCGAGAGCAGGACGGGGCTCGAGGGATCCAGCGCTGCGGTGGCAGCATCAAGGGCGAACGCCGGGCCGATGACGCGACTGTCAAGCCGGATGCTGTCGCTGCGGGCCGTCAATTCTTGCGTCATCAGGTCAAAATCCAGGTCCCGCCAGTCGGCGGGGGCGCTGCCTGCGGCCCGGGACGTGTGGTCCGCCGCCACCCGAGTCGGGTCGAAGGCTCCTCCCGTGGTGCGTGCCCAGCCCAGCGCCCGGTTGATCAGGCGCGCCATTTCCGGATCCGGCGACGTCACAAAGGGGAGCGGGTGGTCAAAGAGGCCACTCTCTGTCATCCGGGTCTCGACACCCTTCATCTCCGCCAGAGCCTGTTCGATCAATGGCGCGGCGTCCGCCCGGGTTGGCGCGTAGGTGATAACCGTGGCCGTTCCGCCAAAAAGGGGAATGCTTTCCCTGAAAGCGCGCGATTGCGCGTCGACGCCGCCGGCAATAAGCGCGGAGATGAGTATCAGTTTGAGGCACCGCATGGGACGCGGAAAGGACGAACCGCGACGCGGAAAGGCAAGTGCCTCTCTGGATGTGCTCTAATTAGGCGCTGCGCTTGGCCTTGGTCGGGGACTTCGGAACCGCCGGACGCTCCTGTCGCTGCGTGTCTTCCCGCTCTCCGCGGCGCAGGTCAAAGAACGCCCGTCCGAGGGCCCGGCGACGTTTCCGGGTGTCAGCGTCTTCAGTATGGACTGAGATCCGTTTCATGTAGAGGAGCAGTGCAAACACCGGTCCAAGAAGGGGCCACAAGGCCGATTTTCCGGGTCAACAAGGCCTGGCACCCGGTGAGTGGGGGTGACGCGTGCCCGGTTTCCCGCGCTCCGCAGGGAGGCTTTCCGGATCCGGCCGAATTGTGTATTGTCAGGGACCTACCCCTGTCCAGAACGCTCCCACCATGCGCTTCCCGCTACTGCTCCTCGCCTCTCTCCTGCTCCCGCTCCAGGCATTCGCCCAGGAAAAGACGGGGCTGCCCCTTGAGTCCGACCGCTCTTTCCGGGTGGACCGGACGGAGGGAAGTTGGATTTCCATTGACGTGAGTCCCGATGGGACCATGCTGGCGTTCGACTATCTCGGGGATCTGTTCACGATGCCCATCGAGGGCGGGGACACTACACAAATCACCTCCGGGATGGCATTTGATGCCCAGCCTAGGTTTTCGCCGGATGGGAAGGACCTGGTAT
>JABDJZ010000376.1 GCA_013003255.1 Rhodothermales bacterium | reverse complement strand
GTCCGCCTCGGTGTCCTGGACGAGAACCACAGGCTCGCCGGCAACGTGGGCTGGAACAAGTTCCTGGTTGTGATCACCCTCGAGGAGGACGCTGCCGAAGGCGCCCCGTCCTGGAAAGGTCCGGTGGTGGTCCGCGGAATGTCCCGCTCCGGGCTCATGCATACACAGGCAGGACACGGCCCGTTCGAGTCCGAGCCCTGCGCCGTCTACGGTTACTAGCGCGCCTGTTTTCGGCGCCGATCGAATGAAGTATTCCCTTGGGCGCCTGCTATTGGCGCTGGCTTTCCTGGCACCTGCCTCCGCGGGCGCACAGGACCACAACATGATGAACCACGCCGGGCACAACATGGCGATGCCCACGGGCGACAGCCTGGTGTGGCGCATGCCCCCGATGGACATGTCCATGCCGATGCTCCCCGGCCTGGACACCGAGGTGCCCGTTGTCGGCCCCTTCCTGGCCGGCACCGGAATGGACCCGATGATGTTTCCGGAAGGCGAGCCCCGTCAGGTGGTGGACATGGCCGACGGGGACACCCTCAACCTCGAAGCATCCCTGATTCGGCGCACCATCGGCGGCAAGACCCTGGTGATGTACGGGTACAACCGGCAGTACCCGGGGCCACTCATTCGCGCCGAGCGCGGGTCTGAGGTCACCGTCCACTTCACGAACAACATCGAACTCCCAACCACGGTCCACTGGCACGGCCTTCGCCTGGACAACGCATTTGACGGGGTGCCCGGCGTGACGCAGCCGCCCGTTCTTACCGGTGAGTCTTTCACGTACCAACTCAAGTTTCCGGACACCGGCATCTACTGGTACCACCCGCATATGCGCGAGGACATCCAGCAGGACCTGGGCCTCTACGGCAACATGCTCGTGGATCCCGAGGAGGCCGACTACTACAACCCGGTCAATCGGGAAGAAGTGCTTGTTCTGGATGACCTGTTGATGGATGCGGGCGGCATCATCCCGTACGGCAACGAATCTCCGACCCACGCCCTGATGGGCCGCTTCGGCAACGTGATGCTGGCCAACGGCTCCACCAACTATGCCCTCACAGTCGAGAAGGGCGAGGTGGTTCGCTTCTACCTGACCAATGTGGCCAACTCGCGGACCTTCAACGTGGTCTTCGGCGGCGGGCGCGTCAAGATCGTGGCGTCAGACGTCTCCAAATACGAGCGGGAGGAGTACGTGTCCAGCGTAGTCATCGCGCCCGCTGAGCGCTACGTCGTGGAAGTCCTCTATGACGAGCCTGGCACGTTCGAGATCAAGAACTCCATTCAGGCCATCAACCACTTCCGCGGCGTGTTTTACCCTGAGCAGCACACGCTTGGCACCGTCTCGGTGATCGGTCGTCCGGTGGACGAATCGCACGCCGAAGCCTTTGAATCTCTGCGCGACAACGCGGATGTTTCCGAGGATATCGCCGCCTACCGGGATGAGTTCAACCGGGCCCCGGACCACACGTTGGAACTGACGGTGCGGGTCAAGAACCTGCCCCTTCCCATCATGCGATCGATGGAGATCGACACGCTCTACGTGCCTCCGGTCGAGTGGAATGATGCGATGCCAATGATGAACTGGCTGTCCAGCGCCGAGCAGGTGGAATGGGTCATTCGCGACCTGGACTCCGGGCAGGAGAACATGGACATCGACTGGACTTTCGGAGTCGGCGACGTGGTCAAGATCCGCGTCTTCAACAACCCGAAGTCATTTCACCCGATGAACCACCCGTTCCATATCCACGGGCAGCGGTTCCTGGTGGTATCGATGGACGGCGTGGAGCCGCCTAACCTTGTCTGGAAGGACACGGCCATCGTCCCCGTGGGATCGACGATGGACTTCCTGGTTGACATGACCAATCCAGGCGAGTGGATGGCCCATTGTCACATTGCGGAGCACCTGCACTCAGGCATGATGCTTGGCTTTTCCGTCACGGAAGGAGACCGCTCTCAGTAGGCGCAGCCGAAACCGGCGTAGCCTCCCAACGGTGTCCCGGCAGTGTCAGATGAACACGCTCACAATGATGAGCAGAAAGGCGATGCCGGTAAGCGGCAGGAAGGGGTTTTCGGCCAGGATTTCTGGCATGGCTCGTATTGGACAAGTGAACTGTGATCCAGTAATCGGCCGCCGATACAAGGACCTTAAGTCACGCTCCCAGAAATTGCACCGCCAGAGGCTCTGACCAGATGCGGTCGACCCGCTCTGCGAAGCCTACGTGTCCACCCCACCGCGGCGTGAGCAGCCTCACGTTCGGATTCCCCTCCGCCAGTTCGTGGGGGTAGCACGAAGGGGAAAGAAAGGGGTCATCCAACGCGCTGACCATGAGGGTGGGCACCTGGATTCTGGGGATGTACGGGCGACTGCTGGACTGCGCCCAATAGTCCTCGGCATCCCGAAAACCGTTGATCGGTGCGGTGTAGGCATCGTCGAACTCCCCGAAGGTCTTGATGCGTTGCAGTCCCTCGGTAGATACCTGCCCCGGAAATTGGGCGGCCTTGTGCAGGATCTTGGGGCGAAGTGATCGCATGAAACGCGCCATGTAGGGCCGGCCTGCCCACCCACTGAGCGCCGCTGAACTGCCCGCAAGGTCACACGGGACCGAAAAGACCGCCGCGCGGTCCACGGGTGCCTGGCCACCCTGTTCGCCCAGATACTTCAGAATCATGTTGCCGCCCAGGCTGAACCCGGCCAGGGCCAGCCGTTCATATTTGGCGCGTACCCGCTCGATCAACCACGCAAGGTCTGCTGTGAACCCGCTGTGGTAGGTGATTAGCTGCCGATTTGGCTCGCCTGAGCATCCGCGGTAGTTCCAGGCCAGCACATCCCAGCCGGCGGCGCTCAGCGTGTGGGCCATTCCGGACATGTAGACCCTTCGCGAATTGCCCTCGAGGCCATGGCAGAGAATCACCAGTCGGTCGTGGCCATTCTCCAGCCAGTCGAGATCCAGAAAATCGTCATCCGGAGTCTCCACACGCTCCCGCCGGTACTTCGGCATCTCGACGGCCCTTATCAGCCCCCCGTACAGCGTATTGAGGTGCCCACTCCTGCACCACAGGACCGGCCGATACGGAATGAGGTTCAAGTTGCTAGCGCCTCACACCGAGCTTCGACATCCTGGAACGCAGGGTATTGGGATGAATTTCGAGCGCCTCGGCCGCCCCCCCCTTTCCCTCAATGCGACCCCCACATCCCTGAAGTACGTGCTCGATGTAGATGCGCATCGCATCATCCAGCGTGCTCGCGTCGGGAATGGAAACCGGGTTACCCGGCTGGCGAGCGCGTTCCGAGGCCTCCCTGAGGGCCGTCGAAAGCAGGCCGGCGAAAACGCCCAACTGTCGCTCGAACCGGGTCGATAGTGGGTACCGGGTCAACACAGCAAGAACACCCAGAAGCTTGTCGCCATCCAGCAGGGCATGGCCCGAAAAAGCCCTGAAGCGGTTGGAGCGCATCCAGGATGCATCCGGTGTCTCTCCCCCGTGATACAGACGGCTGGTGGCAAAGGAAGACCTGTCCCTGGCCAGTTTCAGAATCCAGGAGGCCGCCATGACCTCACGCCCCTGCTCCTCTTCCAGATTGACCTTTCTCCCGCTCTGACCCCGCAGGCGCAGGACCTGGGTCGGAGAAAGACCAAGCGAACGGACCCGGGAACGCCCCGGGGGCTCGACCAGCCAAATACGGGCAAGCGCGGCACCGCTCAATTCAACCAGACCGGCAGCCGCGCTCTCTACGATTGCGCGGGCACTGCGATGTGCACTCAGCTGCAGGGCTACTTCCGGCAGCGAGTCCAGGTACTCATCATCCTTGGACACGGGGGATCACTCAAAGGAGGGGTGATCGCAAGATAAACGCCGCGGAGGAAAGCAAAACCGCGGGTCGGCCGACAGGCTATATTGCCCGCACCGAACCAGTTCCCGAGGCGCATGTCGTTCATCCTTGCCCTGGACCAGGGCACCACGAGTTCCAGGGCCATCCTCTTTGACCGGTCCGGCGCGGTGCACGGCGTGGCACAGCAGGAGTTCGAACAGCACTTCCCGAAGCCGGGCTGGGTCGAGCATGATGCGTCCGAGATTTGGGAAACCCAGCGGTCCGTGGCGCGGCAGGTGGTCGAGGAGGCCGGCTCCCCGCCCATCGCTGGAATCGGGATCACCAACCAGCGCGAGACGGCCGTCCTGTGGGACCGGAAGACGGGCCAGCCGGTTCACCGCGCCCTGGTGTGGCAGGACCGTCGGACAGCCGGATACTGCGACAGGCTCAGGTCCGAGGGATACGCCGATCTCATCAGTGAGCGAACCGGCCTTGTGACCGACCCCTATTTTTCCGGGACCAAACTTCGCTGGCTATTGGAGAACGTGGATGGACTCCGGGCCAGGGCCGAGGCGGGCGAACTGGCCTTCGGCACCATCGATTCCTGGCTGGTGTTCTGCCTGACCGAGGGCGCAGTCCACGTCACCGACGCCTCCAACGCCTCCCGCACGCTGCTGTACAACATCCACGAGGGGCGGTGGGACCCGGATCTGTTGGACCTGATGGACATTCCCGCAGCGCTCCTGCCGGAGGTCCGATCCAGCAGCGAGGTCTACGGACACACGTCCCTGCTGGGCAGTCCGATACCCATTGCCGGGATGGCCGGCGATCAGCAGGCCGCGCTGTTCGGCCAAGCGTGCTGGT
>JABDJZ010000364.1 GCA_013003255.1 Rhodothermales bacterium | reverse complement strand
GCCTCGCACTCGGCGTGGTTTGAGCAGTCGCCGAAGCCTTCCCGCTCCATCTGCTCCACCATGTTGAGCACGCGCTCGGATCGCTCGGCCTGACCCTGAGGAAGCAGTGCCATCTGAGAGATTTTAGCAGCCGTAAACAGGCTGGCAGAGGCGTTCGGACAGGCCGCCACGCATGCGCCACAGCCAATGCAGGCGGCATAGTCGAAGGCCTCGTCGACGTTTTCCTTCGGAATGGGTAGCGCGTTGGCATCGGGGGCCCCGCCCGTTCCAACCGAGACGTAGCCGCCGGCTCCGATGATTCGGTCGAACGCGGACCGATCCACCACGAGGTCGCGGATGATCGGGAACGCCTTCGCGCGCCAGGGCTCGACAACGATGGAGTCACCATCCTTGTAATGCCGCATGTGCAACTGGCAACAGGCTGTCCGTTTCTGCGGTCCGTGCGCCACGCCATCGACCACCACGCCACAGGATCCGCAGATTCCTTCGCGGCAGTCGTGGTCAAACTCAACCGGGTCCTTCCCCTCCTTGATCAGTTGCTCGTTGAGCACGTCAAGCAGCTCCAGAAAGGACATGTGAGGGTTCGCATCCGGAACCACGTAGGTCTCGAAACGACCCTTGTCTTCAGGTCCCTTCTGGCGCCAGACTTTGAGTTTGATCTCCATCTCTTTCGCTCCTTGACGGCTACTTGTAGCTGCGTGTGGTCAGTTTGACGTTCTCGAATTCCAACTCTTCCTTGTGCAGATTGGGTTTCGACGGATCGCCGGAGTATTCCCAGGCCGCGACGTGCGAGAAGTCCTCGTCGTTCCGCTTGGCCTCGCCTTCTGGCGTCTGGTATTCCTCACGGAAGTGACCACCGGCAGATTCCTCCCGCGTCAGGGCGTCGAGAGCCATCAATTCACCCAGCTCAAGGAAATCGGCCACTCGGCCTGCAAACTCAAGGTTCTTGTTGTGTGTGCCGTTCTCACCGGGGACGCGCACGTTTTGCCAGAACTCGTCGCGAAGCGCCGAGATGTCCGACAATGCCGTGGTCAGCCCTTCCTTGGTACGCGACATACCCACGTGATCCCACATCAGGTGGCCCAGGTCCCGATGGAACTCGGTAACGGTCTTGTTGCCTTGGAGGCCAAGCAACTTCTCGATGCGTTCGCGGGCTGAATTCTCGGCCTCGTCAAACGCATCGTGTTCCGTGGAGGCCGCCTCCAGGCGGTTGCCAGCGATGTAATCCCCGAGCGTGTAGGGGATCACGAAATAGCCATCAGCGAGGCCCTGCATCAGTGCGGAGGCGCCGAGTCGGTTGGCTCCGTGATCACTGAAGTTGGCTTCGCCCAACGCAAACAGTCCCGGGATGCTGGTCTGCAGGCCGTAGTCGACCCAAAGTCCGCCCATGGTATAGTGGACGGCTGGATAGATGCGCATCGGGACCTTGTATGGGTTCTCGCCCGTGATCCGCTCGTACATCTCGAACAGGTTGCCATAGCGCTCTCGGATAGCCTGCTCGCCGAGCCGCTCGATTGAGGCGGCAAAGTCCAGATAGACCGCCAGTTGGGTCTCCCCAACGCCGCGCCCCTCATCGCAGACATACTTGGCGTTTCGGCTGGCGACGTCACGCGGGACGAGGTTCCCGAAACTTGGGTAGCGCCGCTCCAGGTAGTAGTCGCGCTCATCTTCCGGGATGGTCTGCGGAGGCCGGGGGTCGCCCGGTTTCTTCGGCACCCAGACTCGTCCATCGTTCCGAAGGCTTTCGCTCATCAGCGTCAGCTTGGACTGGTAGTCGCCCGAAACCGGGATGCATGTCGGATGGATCTGCGTATAGCAGGGATTGGCGAAGTGCGCTCCGCGACGGTGGCAGCGCCATGCCGCTGTGACGTTGGAGTTCTTGGCGTTGGTCGACAGGTAGTAAACGTTGCCATAGCCACCCGTGCAAAGAAGCACGGCGTCGGCCAGATGACGTTCGAACTCTCCCGTGACCAGGTTTCGCGTGATGATTCCGCGGGCCCGGCCATCGATGTTGACGAGGTCCAGCATCTCCCGCCGGGAGAATTGCTGGACATTGCCGGCAGCGATCTGCCGGCTCAGCGCCTGGTAGGCACCCAGGAGGAGCTGCTGCCCGGTCTGTCCTCGGGCGTAGAACGTCCGGGAGACCTGGGCTCCGCCAAATGACCGGTTGGAGAGCAGGCCGCCGTACTCACGGGCAAACGGGACGCCCTGGGCAACGCACTGATCAATAATGCTGTTGGACACCTGGGCCAGACGGTGGACGTTGGCCTCACGGGAGCGGTAGTCGCCTCCCTTGATGGTGTCATAGAACAGCCGCCAGACTGTGTCGCCGTCGTTCGGGTAGTTCTTGGCCGCATTGATTCCGCCCTGGGCCGCGATGGAGTGCGCGCGACGCGGGGAGTCCTGGATGCAGAAGGTCTTTACGTTATAGCCCAGCTCCGCCAGCGTGGCAGCCGCGGAAGCGCCTGCCAACCCGGTGCCGACGACAATGACGTCGTGCTTCCGCTTGTTGGCCGGGTTGACCAGCTTGATGGAGTTCTTGTAGTTGTCCCACTTCTCCTGAAGCCGGCCTGCTGGGACCTTTGAATCGGGTAGCGCTGCCATGGGCGGTCAGATGAGGTTGAAGTAAATCGCCAACGGGACGAAGATGAATCCGATGCCGATGCCGGCTCCGAGCAGGCCACCGACACTGTAGATGGCGGGCGTCAGGCTGGGCTTGGTGGCGCCCAGTGACTGCATCGCACTCCAGACGCCGTGGCGCAGGTGGAGGATGAGCAGGAGCATGATGGCCGTGTAGCCGAAGGTGTAGAGCGGGGTACTGAACTTCTCCCGAACCAGCTTGGCCAGGTCCCGGATGGGCTCTGCACCGTCATAGGCCACTACGTAGGCCGCGTCGGCGTTCCCCGGACCACCGGGCCCGAACTTGAACGAGATGACGTGGAATACAAGGAACACCATCAGGATGAGCCCGGTGATGATCATGGACCGGGAGGCCAGAGTCTGCCTGCTGGGCCCGCCGGCCGTCTGGTACCGGTCATACCCCACCGGACGCGCGTTGCGCTTGCCGATCCAGATCTTGATCCCGGTGACAATGTGGAAGAGGAAGAAGGCCACGAGGCCCAGCTCGACGGCGTAGAAGAGGGGCCCCAGTCCCGTCAGGAAGTGCGCGTACTCGTTGTAGGGCTGATCTCCCGAAAGGAGAGCCAGGTTACCCACCATGTGGAGCAGCACAAAGGCCACCAGTCCAAGGCCGGTAACCCCGGTGACGAGCTTCTTGCCCACGGGCGATCCAATCAGCTTTTTCAGCATGTGGTCGGTTCGGTTGACACCCCGTTCAGGAACGCGGGGTGCGCTGGTTTCAATGCTGCAAAACGTACGCGCAAACTGGGTCTGTTGCGCCTTCCGGCTGACCCTTCCACGGTTTCAAACACGGATTTCATTCATTCAATCGATCAGCGGAGCATGGCCTCGACTATCGGTTGGTGGCACTCCCGATTCGCCGGTCGGCGGGGCCTACGTAGGCCGCTCTTGGCCGAATCAGCCGGTTGCCGTCCCACTGCTCCAGCAGGTGGGCGGTCCAGCCCGCCACCCGGCTCATCGCAAAGATGGGCGTAAACAACCCTCCGGGGATTCCCAGCAGGGCGTAGACGGAGGCCGAGAAGAAGTCCACGTTGGGATGCAGGTTCTTCTCCCGCTTCAAGACGTTCATCAGCGTGACGGACATCTCAAGCCAGCTTCTGTCGCCCCGTTCGTCACTCAGGTCGGCCAGCATTTCGCGGAGGAAGGTGGCGCGTGGATCAATGGTCTTGTAGACCCGATGACCGAATCCCATGATGCGCTCCTTGCGGGCCAGCCGGGCAAGGACGTAGGTCTCAACGTCCTGACCGGAACTGCGAATGTCGTCCAGCATCTCCTTGACCTTCAGGTTCGCGCCGCCGTGAAGCGGGCCCTTGAGGGCGGCGATGGCCCCGGAGATGGCGCCATACATGTCCGCCATGGTTGCCGCGATCACGCGTCCCGCAAACGTCGAGGCATTCAGGCCATGCTCGGCGTGGAGAATCAGACAGGCGTCAAAGATCCGATGGGCTTTCGGCCCCGGAACCTGCCCGTCCAGCATGTACAGGAAGTTTGAAGCCATGTCGAGCTCCGGGTGCGGGGCGATGGGACTCCGGCCGGCCTGCCGCCTGGCGATGGATGCCACGATGGTCGGCATCCGGGCGGTAAGGCGAATGGCCTTCCGTCGATTCGCTTCCGGGGACGCATCTTCCACCTCTCCGTCCTCGTGGCCCAGGGCGCTTACCGCAGTCCGGAGGACGGCCATGGGCGATGCGGTCGAGGGAGCCGCATCAATCAGATCTACCACCGATGGAGGAATGGTTCTGGTTCGGCGCAGCTGAGTGGCCAGGTCTTCCCGCTCGATCCGGGAAGGTAGTTGGCCATTCCAGAGAAGGTGCACGACGTCTTCGTAGGTGCTGTTTCTGGCCAGATCGTCAATCGGATAGCCTGCGTACACCAGTCTGCCCGCGGTGCCATCGATATCGCAGATGCGGGAATCAAGTGCGACGACCCCTTCCAGGCCCTTTCCGGCGGTGTTGCTTGGCGATTGACTCATGAAGTAGCGTGGGCTGCGTTCGGGGAGACTTGAACCGGGGGGATCATTTCGGCACGATCGTGGATTATACGCCACTTGACAGTGCGTCCGTCCAGGGCGCAGGCTACGAAATTCAGTTCTGCAGATTCCAGAATGCACACGTCGTCAGTGATTTCAGGCTCTTCGCGCATCAGCGCCAGCCCGAGACAGACGTGCATTGCTCTCTTGCAAGTGCTTGCTGGACTGTGGCAGATCTTGCGAGAGATCGCACTTTTTTCCGGTAAACGGCCCGTTTCAGGCCCGTCCCGCCGGCACTTTTCGCACCCCCACTTCGACCCCGAGGCCTCGGCCTCCCGCGTCGGCAGATCCGGCGGGTTGCGGATTCATCTTCCATTCAGTCGTCGTGCCCGTCTCGGCCGTTCTTGTCGGCCAGCTGTGCTTCGATCATTCGTCACCCCACGTCCGCCCGCGCGTCCACCTGGACCTGGCCGGACCGTAGTCCGCCCCGGCGGAATTGTCTTTCAGGCTGACCCAGGATCCGCAGGCGCGGACCGTCAGCCGGCCCGCGGAGTCGGGCGATCGCAGGGGGACAGGCGTGCGGCTGTACCAATTCCATGTCCAAAGAGCTTGTCATTAACACCGACGGCCAGAATACCCGAATCGCCATCGTTGAGGGTGGCGATCTGGCCGAGCTGTTTATTGAGACCGAAGAACACGAGCGCACGATCGGCAACCTGTTTGTCGGGAAGATTCGGCGCGTCATGCCGAGCATCCAGGCGGCGTTCGTCGATATCGGTCAGAAACAGGACGCGTTCCTCCATTTCTCGGATCTGACCGAGAGCATTGCTGACTGGCTGGAGTACGCCCAGCTTGAGAAGCCGGAGATCGCCAAGTTTGCGCCGGGCCACGTCCAGAAGGCAAGGGCAGGTCGCAGGCGCAGGCCCGTAAGCGCTCCCAGACGCAAGCGTCTCGAGGATGGGGCGGAGGATCCGGAAGTTGAACTCGCTGCTGAGCAGTCAGAGAACGGGAGCGAGGGACGACACCGCCGCCTTGCAGGACAGCGCGGACGCGGTCGACGCAAGGCCGGTCAGAGTCAACGCTCTCAGCGTGGGCGTTCCTCCAGGAACCGGTCCAACGACCGCTCGAATGATTCGGGCGAGGAGGGCGTGCCGCCAGAGACCTTCCTCAAGCGGGACCAGCCCATCCTTGTAAAGATTTCCAAGGAGCCCATCGCACAGAAGGGCAGTCGGGTTACCACCGATATCTCCCTTGCAGGTCGCTTTCTTGTCCTCGTCCCCATGGCCAACTACGTGGCCGTGTCCAAGAAGGTGTCTTCGTTCAAGGAACGACGCCGTCTGCGAGCGCTGGCCAAGATGCTCCTCCCCGACGGGTTCGGCGTGATTGTCCGGACGGTAGCCGAGGGCCAGAACGCCAAGGCCCTGGACACGGACCTGCGACTCCTCAAGGAAAAGTGGAAGGCCATCGAAGACCGACTGGCCGAGCGGCCCAAGCCTCCGGCACCGGTCTACGAGGACGTCAACATGGTGTCCTCGATCATGCGGGACCTCTTTTCCGAGGACTTCGACCGCATTCTGATTGATGATCAGCGGATGTACCGCAACATCAAGGGGTACGTCCAGGCCATCGCGCCGGAGATGGGCGCTAAAGTCATTCTGCATGACAAGAAGACTCCCGTCTTTCGGTCTGTGGGCATTGAGAGATCCGTGAGTGAAGCCTTCGAGAGCCGTGTAAACCTGCCATCCGGTGGGTACCTGTTCATAGAGCAGACCGAGGCCATGCACGTGGTCGACGTCAACTCGGGTCGCGCCGGACGGGGGCTCTCACAGGAGGACAACTCCCTCAAGGTCAACCTCGAGGCGGCCAAGGTCATCGCCAGACAGATCCGGTTGCGTGACCTCGGCGGCATCCTGGTTATTGACTTCATCGACATGCGCAGCGAGCGCAGTCGTCGAAAGGTTTATGAGCAGATCCGCAAGGAATTCCGGAATGATCGCGCGGTGACCAAGGTGCTGCCGATGAGTGATTTCGGGCTCATGCAGATCACGCGTCAGCGGTTGCGTCCAAGCATCACGCACACGTTCTCCGAGATGCACGAGGACGATGCGTTCGATACCGGAACGCCCCCTGTCGGCGATGCGGCTCCCGCACGTGAGCGGATGGTGCGCGAGCGTCCCAGGGATCTGGATCCCGAGACTGTGATTACGCGCATCACCGACTGGCTCGAAGCATTCGGTGCTGCGCGGTGGAAGGGTGCGGTTCGGCTGAAGGTGCACCCGTTTACGGCGGCCTACCTGGCCAAGGGCTGGATCCCGTTCGGCCTTCGGTGCCTGCTCAAGTACAGAATGCAGGTCATTCTGGAGGATTCGGCCGGAATGGACCCGGCCCGCTTCCGGTTCTACGATGAGACGAACGGGAAGGAGATTCGGCGCCCACCTCGTCGCGGACGCAAGAAGAAGGCCTCGAAGGGTGCAGACAAGTCATCGGCTGCTACCGCGGACGTCAAGAAGGAGGCTCCAAAGGCAGAATCCGAGGTTTCGGACGCCAAGTCCGAGAGATCCTCTGATTCAGGCCGCAGGTCGGGATCTGAGCGTTCCGGGTCAGGTCGCGGGTCCCGGTCAGAGCGCTCCGGATCAGGACGCGGGTCCAGGTCAGAGCGGTCATCGAAATCAGAGCGTTCGTCACGGTCTGAAGAGTCTTCTCGGTCCGGGCGTTCGACACGGTCTGAAGAGTCTTCTCGGTCCGGGCGTTCGTCACGGTCTGAAGAGTCTTCTCGGTCCGGGCGTTCTTCGCGGTCTGAAGAGTCCTCGCGGTCCGAGCGCTCCTCACGGTCCGAGAGGCCATCGCGGTCCGAAGCGTCCTCACCTTCAGAACGTTCTCCGAGGTCCGAGCGGTCTTCGCGCTCCTCGCGCTCGGAAGGCTCATCGCGCTCTGAGGAGTCAACTCGCGCCGAGGATCCTTCGACTACCGAGAAGCCGGCTCGCACCCCGCGCTCCGGTCCTGCTCGCGGTTCGCGCTCCCGAGCTGCCAAGGCCGAGGAAGCAGTAGAGGGCGTTGCAGCAGGAGCGGTAGCCACGACGCCTGAGACGGGAAGCCCGGCAGAAGCCTCGGCAGTCGAGACGCCAGCCGAATCGTCGGCAGTCAAGACCGCGGCCGAAACCTCAGCCGAGTCCGGTTCGACGTCAGAAGCCCCCGCGAAGCGCGCCAAGCGCTCCCGCCCAAAAGCCAGCGATTCCGGCACCACAGAGGACCGGTCGAGCGATGATTCCCCGGCAGAAGTGGACACGCCAGCCAGTAACGGAGCGGACCACGAAGACCGCGAGACACCGCGGGCCCGCGAAGAAACCGTTCGCGCGAAAACACCCACGCCGCAGCCGTTCCGTTTGCGATACTCATCCAGTCACACCACGGAATCCCAGGAAACGACCTCCGAGAAGACATGAGTCCAATGCGTCCGGCCGCGGCCTGGATGGTCCTTGCCGCATTGACGGCGCTGGCAGCCGGTCCTGCATTTGGTCAGCCGCTGGACGCACGCATCGGTGTGGGAGCGGCTTTCGTTCCGGTCACGTTCGAACTGGAACACGAGAACTCGGCGATTGCGTTTCGATTCGACGATTCCGTCTATGGCCTGGTGTTTACCCGGGCCGGGCTGCATGCGTCGGTATACCGGGGAAACGGGACTGCGGGTGACCGCGAGATGGACCTGTTCGACATCAATCTCGCCATCAAAGGCGAGTTGCTGGGAGACCAGCTGGAAGGTCAGTGGTTCTACGTTCCGGTGATGCTTCATTCCACGTACCGACGCATTCGCCGTGTGGAGGAGAACACCGAGTTCGCCGCATTCGAGTACACCGGCATCGGACTCGGCGCGGGGCTCGGTATCCGGCACAGCTTCGGGCAAATCAGGGTTCTTGGTCACGCGGCGCCCGGCATCGGCCTGGCCACGCGATCCTTCGGCACGTCAGGCGGACGCACGACGCTACTCGACACCGACCTTGAAGTCCGTTTCGACGGGCTGACAGATCGATTTGGCCTCCTGGTAGGCTATGGATTCAGGCTTCAGAACTGGCGCGTGGGTGGTCCGGACGCGTTCGATGCCGCCGGCTCCGGTAAGGTGACCTACCGCGGATCCACGCAGGCGCTGCGGGTTGGTCTGACCTGGTAGTCGTATGTTTCGGACATGAAGGTCCAGCAGGTAGTCAGAGAACTGGAACAGGCGGTGCGCGAGCTGGGAATTCCGGTTCGGCGCGAGAGGGGCAGCTTTCGAGGTGGTCTCTGTGTCAGGCACGATGAGACCCTCTTGATGCTCAACAAGAATCATCCGCCGGAGGCGCATCTGGCGGTGTTGGCAAGGAGCCTGAGAACGCTGCCGGTCGACACCATTTACCTCCGGCCGGTGGTGCGTCGCGCGCTGGAAGACGCATGGTCCGCCGCTGTCGAGGTCGAACTGACCGAGGACGCAGATGGGTGATCCGGTCCGGGTCACGCTCCTGGGCACGGGCACTTCCACGGGAATTCCGGTCATCGGCTGTGACTGTCGCGTGTGCCAATCACGCGATCCGCGCGATGTGCGAACCCGATGCTCGGCTCTGGTGGAGGCGAATGGCGTGTCAATCCTGATCGATGCCGGCCCGGATTTTCGGAGTCAGGCGCTCCGGGAGGGACTGACCCACATTGACGCGGTCCTGATCACCCACCACCACTTTGATCACGTGGTGGGACTCGACGATCTACGGCCCTTTTTCTTCCAGAACCGGGCACCGATTCCCTGTTTCGCACCGCCGGAGACCGAGGAGATCCTGCGGCGGAAGTTCGACTACATCTTTGAGGACCGGTCGTATCCGGGCGTGCCGAATCTCTCGCTGGTCCGGTTGGGGGAATCGCCGTTCACGGTCGAGTCCAGGGGCAGCGATTCCGGGGTGACCGTTACGCCCATCCCGGCGCGACACGGATCGACGCCGGTCTACGGCTATCGTGTGGGCGACTTTGCCTACCTCACGGATACGAATCACATTCCGCCCGCAAGCATGGATCTGCTCGACGGCGTGCAGGTCCTCGTTCTGGACGCCTTGCGGCGGGCACCGCATGCGACCCATTTCTCGCTGGACGAGGCGGTGGCGGTGTCTCGCGAGGTCGGCGCCCGGGAGACGTGGTTTGTCCACATGACGCACTCGGTCCTGCACGCGGAAGAAGATGCGGAACTACCGGCAGGGGTCAAGCTGGCCTACGACGGTTTGAAGCTGGGTATTTGAGAGGGACGTCCCTCTGAATTACAATGGGGTGTTGAACCTGCTCCCCTGATCCCATGCGCACATTTGTCAAATGGGCGGCACGCGTTGTGCTGTCCGTCGCAGTCCTTCTGGTCCTGGTGGCTGTATTCCTCATCAACCGGGGCGGGAAGATCATGGCCACGCCGGTCGATGTCGAACTGGCGGCGCTCGATATCCCCGCGGATTCTGCGTCAATCGCACACGGCGAGTACCTCTCGAGGATCCTCGCCTGCCAAGAGTGTCACCAAAGCGGCCTGGAAGGTGCCCTCATGGTGGACGCACCACCGTTCCGCGTCGTCGCGACGAACCTCACCCGAGTAGCTGAGGACTATTCGTCCGAAGACTGGGACCGGGCCATTCGCTACGGCATGGCCGCCGATGGCCGGAGCCTCCTGATTATGCCTTCGGACCTCTTCAACAATGTGAGCGACTCCGAGATCGAGGACCTCATCGCCTACCTCCAGACGCTGGAGCCGGCGGGCGAAGAACTGCCTCATACCGAACTCAAGCCACTCGGAAAGTTGATTGCCGGTACCGGGGCACCGCTGGCCATCTCTCACGAAATCGGCAAGTGGGGACCGCGTCCCGAGATGCCGGATTTCGGTCCCACTGCAGAGTTCGGGAAGTACCGAATCAAGACGATCTGCGTTGCCTGCCACGGCGCGGACCTGGAAGGCACCCAGCCTCCGGATCCTGCTTCGCCGTTGGGGCCGAGTCTGGCGTCCGTTCGGGGTTGGGACCTGGAGGGCTTCGTGACCACGCTTCGGACCGGCGTGACCCCCGGAGGGAAGGAACTGGACCCCTACTACATGCCCTGGCGGGCCTTCGCCAACATGACCGACGAGGAGATGGAAGCCGTCTACAAGGGGATCATGGAGTGGTAGGCGGGGCGAGGAGGGTCTCGATCTCTCCTTCGCGAGCCAATCCGAATCCAGCTTCCAGGACCTGTGTCCGTTCCCGGCCTTCCCACAGAGCCGGGTTCGTGTGATTGAGGTGGATGAATCGTATCCGGCTTCGGACTTCCGCGGGAAGGGCGTCGAACCGCTCCATGGAGTGCGTGATGAACGGATGCGGAAATCCGCTCATGTCACGTCCCGGGATCTCACCGTCCCCGAAAAACGTCGCGTCCAGGTAGGCCAGATCGACCCGCGAGATTTCTTCTTCGATCGACCTGCCCCAGGCATCCCATTCCTCCCAGGAATCGATGTCGGGGATGAAGAGAACCGAGCGTTCGGGCCCCTCGATCCGATACCCGACGACCTCGGAGAACTCCTGGCGGTGGGGTACGAGAATCGGAGTTACACGAAAGGGGCCGCGAACGACGGTTGAATCGGCCGCCAGAGGTTGAAGCACGATGTTCTCGTAGACCACCAACTGGGACCACGGACCGTTCTGCTCCAGGTACCGGCTCATCCGGGGCATTCCGTGCACGGAGACCTGTTGCGCGCCGAGGGACTCGTGCCCAAGCCACATCAGGCCGGTGTAGTGACCCATGTGGGCGTGGGTCAGGAAGATTTCCGGCATGCCCCTCGCGCCCACCGAATGCAGGCGGCGGAGTTGTTCGGGAAGGTCAGGCGTGGCGTCAAACAGAAGCGAAGTCCCGGACGCAGGGTCGACGACCGCGATGGAGGATACCAGTCGACGGTCTTCGGCGTCAGTCCAGCCGGGGTGGTCCCAGTCGCCAGTCTGTGGGACACCGCCATCC
>JABDJZ010000320.1 GCA_013003255.1 Rhodothermales bacterium | reverse complement strand
GATCCAGCGTCAGGTTTGAGCCCAGGGTCTGATTCAGATCCAGGCCATTCTCGCGGGTGTAGGACCGGTCGGTTACGTACGCACTCTCGTTGGCGTTGAGCAGGTTGTCTGCCGAAGCACCGGCTGTGACAAAGGGCGTAATGTATAGGGGCTTGCGACTCTCAACCCCTTCCAGCACCACGGTCTGACCCTGGCTCGGCTTGGCGAAGCCCATCCGGAAGGCCGGATCAATGGCCGGGAAGATGTGGCGTTCATTCTTCCGCGAAATGAACCGGTAGGAGATCAGCCCCATCCGGACTTGCCCGTTCTCGACCGTGAACCCCAGGCTGGAATAGGGAATTCTGAGCTCGGCATACCACCCCTGGTCATCGCGTGTGGTGGCCACGTCCCAGTATGTATTCCAACTGCGGTTCATGCTTTCAAATCCGCCTTCCCCGTCGCTGGAAACCGCCATGTCCACCCGGACGCCGTTGGGCGTGGTAAAAAACCACAGCGCGTTCTCGTTGTCGTTGAACGTGTCGAGCACGAGCCCGAACGTATCGTCGCCGGAGTAGGCGTCCCGATACAGGGTGTTCGCCCGCACACCACCCGGAAGGGAGTCCTGCATTAGTGCTCCCACATACAGGTAGGTGTCGTCATAGCCAATCCGGATCTCTGTGTGCTCGGTGGGTTCCTGCCCGAACTCCGGGGCGTACTGGATGAGGGGCAGCGGCTGGACCGACGCCCATTCGTCATCGTCAATCTGGCCGTCCAACCTGATGGGCACTTCGAGCCGCGTGAGATGCATCTCATTCTGTGCAGCCGCCGGAAGAACCGTTAACAGAGGCAGCAGCAATAGCAGGAGAAGTCTCATGGAGTCTGGGGAGGGTTCGGGTTTGCCTTGGGACTTGGGAGCACGCGCCTTGTAACCTCGCAGGTCGGCCCCGATCATTCGGACGGAAAGCGATGCCACTTCGTGCGATGATACCCCGGATTCGACAAACGCTCTACACCCTGGTACCGATGGCCGCTCTGGTGGTGCTCATCGGCCTGTCCGGGGTGTCGAATGACCCCCACGTAGACCTTGTGATCCGCGGCGGCCAAGTTCTCGACGGAACTGGCAACCCCTGGTTCAGGGCCGATGTGGCCGTTGATGGCGGGAAGATTGTTGCCATTGGACTGCTCGATGGGTACACGGCTGACGAAATGGTTGACGCGTCCGGCCTGATTGTGGCTCCGGGGTTCGTGGACATGCACTCGCACGCAGCTGATGTGGCTTGGGACGGACAGGGATTCGATTCGGAGGACCCAGCGGTGCGTGCTGCACCCAACCTGGTAGCTCAGGGAATCACCACGGTGGCCATCAACCAGGATGGACGGTCACCGGTGAACATCGGTGCACAACGGGATAAGTATGAAGCTTCCGGAATCGGCATCAATACGGTGCTGATGGTCGGGCACGGCAGCATTCGTCGACACGTGCTGCGGGATGACTACCGTCGCGTGGCCACCCCGAGCGAGATCGAACGCATGCGCGGACTTGTAAGGCAGGCGTTGGCCGACGGTGCCGTCGGCCTGTCCGCTGGGCTGGAGTACACCCCTGGACGCTGGTCCACGACCTCGGAAGTCGTCGCGCTGATGGAAGAGGTGGCGTCCGTTGACGGAGTCTATATCTCCCATCAACGCAGCGAGGGTGCAGACCCAATGTGGTTCTGGCCGTCGGTTGACTCCTCAGGGCCCCCGACCCTCATAGACGCCGTGATGGAGACCATCGAGATTGGTGAGCGCACGGGAGGCCGTGTCGTAGCCAGCCACCTGAAGGCCAAAGGAGCCCACTATTGGGGCTCTTCGGCTGCGGCGGTTCAGTTGATAGAGGCGGCACGGGCCCGCGGTGTCCGCGTGTGGGGTGACCAGTATCCGTACACCACCAGCGGCTCCGACGGAAACACCGTCCTGCTCCCGAGATGGGCATTCGGACCGCAAGGCGAGGAGGATCCAAACCACGCGGCGCGCCTTGAGACGCTGCTCCGGAGTCCCGCGACCACGACAAGGCTTCGGACCGACACCGCCCATGAAATCAGGCGGCGGGGTGGGGCGAACAAGGTCGTGGTCCTGGAGGCCACCGACCCGGCTCTTGAGGGGATGACCCTTGCTGATCTGGCGGACAGCCTCTCGGTGGACCCGGTGGCCGCAGCCTTCTGGCTCCAGATCAACGGCGATCCCCAACGTCGCGGAGGGGTGCGGTTGCGCGGGTTCTCAATGGACGAGGAAGACGTGGATCGCTATGCCGCCCGGGACTGGATGGCCACGGCTTCCGATGCCGGGATTGCTCTTCCCACCGACGGACCTGTTCATCCCCGCTACTGGGGAACGTTTCCTCGCAAGATCCACCGGTACGCCATGGAGCGGGGCGTGATGACCATTGCCGACGCCGTGCGGAGTTCTACCAGCCTTCCCGCCCATCTGCTCGGGCTTTCCGACCGGGGGCTCGTGCGCGAGGGTATGGTGGCGGACCTCGTCATCCTCGACCTTGAATCCCTTCGTGACAACGCCACGGCGTTCAATCCCCACGCGGCACCGGATGGAGTAGTCCATGTTTTCCTTGGCGGCCGGCCCATTCTCAAGGATGGTGAGGCCACGGGCGGCCTGACCGGAACCGTCCTTACCCCCCTGATCAACTGACGCCATGCAGGACCCCGTATTTGTCGCCGCCGCACTGTGTGTCTTCGTGGCCGTTTCTGAGTGGCTGGTCCGCAAGACGGTCGCCCGGCACCTCGGGACTGCGCTTCTGGTGATCCTGGTGACCGCGGTTGCGGCGAACGTTGGGCTCATCCCGGCCGGTTCATCCGCGGAAGCACCGGTGCCGGTGTACGATGGCATTTTTGCCTATCTGGCACCGCTGGCCATCTTCCTGCTCCTGCTGCCGGTCAACCTCAGGGATGTCCTCAAGGCCGGGAAGAGCATGATCGTGCTCTTTCTGCTCGGCTCGGTCGGCGTGGCCGGAGGGATCATCATCGGCATGTGGGTAATCGACGGTGCCACATCCATCGGGCCGGAATTCCGCGTCCTGGCGGGGATGTTCACCGGCACCTACACCGGCGGCAGCGTCAACTTCAACACGATTGCCCTCGAATACGACGTGGTCCGTGACGGCGTCCTCTACGCCGGGTCCATCGTGGTGGACAACATCGTCACGACCATCTGGATGGTGGTCACCCTGGCGCTGCCGCGAGTCCTGTACCGCTTCTGGCCCGCCCGACCCGCTGCGGTGAATGCTGAGTCTGAGGGCCCCACCCTCGGGATCGAAATCGACACGGAGGAACTGCACCCGATTGATCTGGGGATCCTCCTTGGACTGGGGTTCTTCTGCATCTTCGTGTCCGATCAGCTGGCTGCGGTTTTCCCGGCCATTCCAAGCGCCATCTTCCTGACCGCGCTCGCACTGATCCTCGGGCAGATCTCCTGGGTGCAGCGCCTCCGGGGCATGCGCACCATCGGGATGTTCGCGGTCTACCTGTTTCTGGCCGTGATCGGAGCATTCTGCGATCTCGCGGCGCTCTCCGAACTGGGGTCCCTGGGAATGGCACTTCTGGGCTTCACCACTATTGCCGTGCTGATCCACGGCCTCATCACCTTCCTGGCCGCGTATGTCTTCAGGGTGGATCCGGACATCGCTGCCGTGGCATCACAGGCCAACGTGGGCGGCGGTACCTCTGCACTTGCGGTAGCACGGAGCCTTGGGCGGGAAGATCTCGTGCTGCCAGGAATCCTGGTTGGATCGCTGGGCTACGCCGTAGGCACGTTCCTGGGGTTCGCCGTTGTGGAGTTCGGCCTCAACTTCCTCTAGAGACCAAAGAAGTCAAAGAGGAACGTCCGGTTGTCCGGCGAACTGGTGTACCAGGCATGGACGCCATTGGTCATCTGGAGCAGGGACACCTGCACGCCCGCCTCGCAGGCTCCGTGATCATATCGAATGACGGTGGCGTCGCCGGACCGAACCGATGTTTCGGCGGCGGGTCCACAACTCCGCTTCTCGGCCCAGAACGCCCGTGTCTCGTCGGCTGACAGCAGACTGAGGGCCCCGTTGTCAGTCCCTGCGTAGGGCAGCACGCCGTCCCGACGTCCGTGAATGGTCATTACGGATACGGGGTCGCTGGCACGGCACATTCGGGAAAGCGGTTCGGACATAGGGGCAGAGACGGCGGCCACGTGCGAGAAGCGCTCCGACAGGTCACAGCCTAGCCGATAGGCAAAGAGCCCTCCCTGTGAGAAGCCAACTGCGTAGGTCCGCTCCGGGGTGATCTGATAGTCCTCTGAAACGTGGTCGATGAGCGCCTCCATGAACCCGAGGTCATTGATCTGAAGCCGGTCCGCAATGTTGCAGTTGCATCCTTCGGCCCAGTTGCCCTTGGCCGCCGTGGGGTAAGCGATGATCAGGTTGTCCGGTGCCTTGCCATCAAGGCCCGCCCCGGCCTGAAAGCTCCGTCCTGAATCACCCGAGCCGTGCAGGGCAATCAGGAGGTGCGCTGGCTCCGAGACCGAAACACCCTCGCTGTAGAAAATCCGTGCGTCCCGAAGAGTGTCATCCACCGCCACCACAATGTCTTCCGTTCGACCGGAATCCCCGGAGACCAGATCACAGGCTGCGGTGATGGACAGGCCGAGGAAGAGGGGAATCCAGGAGAGAACGCGCATGCAGAAAATCTACGCAGCCTCTCTGGTTCTCTCCCCCTCCAGCTTGTGCACCGGGCCGGGAAGGAACTCGGCCGGTAGTCTGGGCCGCTCCACCAGTCGCCCATCCTTGTCAACCGCCGCCCAGATGGTCGGTAAATCATAGATGTACCGTCCGATCCCCCAGTGGACGGCAGCCCGACGCATGGCGGCGCTAAGCCCGCCTTTGACCGGCTGGATTTCGGTGTTCTCCGCGCCGTCCCACTTGGTGATCCACTCGGCTGGAGCCCCGTCACGCTGAACCCGGACGCTGAGCCCGCAGAGGACGCCGCCTGCCGGCCCCTCCCGGTACTCGTTTCGCCAGTTCTCGGGCCCCATCACCTGATCAAGCCGGTCCATGATGGCCCGGTTGGAAAGGAACGGGGCCACCCGCGCCTTTGACCTGTCCGATGAAAGGCCGATGGGCTTCCACTTGAGGTCTCCTTCCGGGAAGAAGTCGGCCAGTTTCGAGAGATCGTGCGTCATGAGTCAGCGACCGTGCTTTTGGTTCGATACCAGTATACCAGTGACGTGTGACATCATTTTGTCATAGGCTTATCCACAAGAAAGCGCTTCCAGTGTTTTGTAACTCCCACCGAGATCGTGTTAATATTATTGATCCACTGCGGCCTCTTCGCCTAAAAAACTGCGCCCTTTTAGATGCTTGCCTTTTCTTTCGTGTTCGCCGGTTTCCTTCGACTCCCCCAGGAATCGGCAATCAGCCCGGCCGATACCGCGTGGCTGCTGGCGTCGGCAGCTCTGGTGCTGCTGATGACTCCCGCCCTTGCCTTCTTCTACGGCGGGCTGGTCCGCTCCAAGAACGCGCTCAACACCATGATGATGAGCTTTGTCTCGATGGGCGTGGCCGCCGTTCTGTGGGTGGTACTGGGCTACTCGCTGGCGTTTGGTGAGGGAGGTGCCTGGATTGGAGACTTCTCGATGGCCTTCCTTGCTGGCGTGGGCCTGGAGGCCAACGGGACCATTCCCCACCTCCTGTTCATGGCCTTCCAGGGCACGTTCTACATCATCACCGCTGCACTGATTTCCGGTGCTGTGGTGGAGCGCATGCGCTTCTCAGCCTACGTCATTTTCATCAGCGCCTGGGGCCTGCTGGTCTATGCGCCCGTCTGCCACTGGGTCTGGGGTGGTGGTTTCATCGGTGAGATGGGCGCCCTGGACTTTGCCGGTGGGGCCGTGGTTCACATCAATGCGGCGGCTGCGGCCGTTGTGGCCGCGCTCCTCCTCGGGCCCCGTCAGGAC
>JABDJZ010000280.1 GCA_013003255.1 Rhodothermales bacterium | reverse complement strand
CCCTTGTGGACGATGTTGACGGCCACCTCTTCGGTGGAAAGCTTCAACAGGGAATCGGCCACGGCCTCCACGGCCCCACCCACATCGCCCTTGACGATGAGATTGAGCTCCTGGAAGTCTCCAAGTGCCAGGCGACGACCGATCTCGTCGAGCGTAATATGCTTCCGCTGACGGATGGCCTGCTCGCGCTGGATCTGCTCGCGCTTGGCGGCAATCTCGCGGGCATCCCGCTCGTCTTCAAAGACCACGAAGGAGTCACCAACGTCCGGCGCTCCGGGGAGACCCGAGACCAGCACAGGATGACTGGGACCCACTTCCTCGACCCGGCGGTCACGCTCGTCATACATGGCACGAACACGCCCCGAGTACGGACCGGCCACGAATACGTCACCGATCTTGAGGGTACCCTTCTGGACCAGTACCGTGGCCACGTTTCCACGACCCTTCTCCAGCCGGCTCTCAATGACGATGGCTACAGCGTTGCGGTCCGGATTGGCCTTGAGATCGAGCAGTTCGGCCTGAAGAAGGACCTTCTCCAGTAGGTCATCGATGCCCTCTCCCGTCTTCGCGGACACCAGCGAACTCTGCACGTTTCCACCGTACTCCTCAACCAGGACACTATTCTCAGCCAACTGCTGACGAACGCGGTCCACGTTGGTGTTCGGCTTGTCAATCTTGTTGATGGCCACGACAATCGGCACGTCCGCGGCCCGGGCGTGGTTGATGGCCTCAATGGTCTGCGGCATGACGGCGTCATCCGCCGCTACCACGAGAATGACCACGTCGGTGACCTGGGCTCCACGGGCACGCATGGCCGTAAAGGCCTCGTGACCCGGCGTGTCCAGGAACGTCATGTTCCGGCCATCTTCGAGCTCCACGTTATAGGCACCGATGTGCTGCGTGATGCCTCCGGCCTCGCCGGCCACCACGTTGGCGCTTCGAATGTGGTCAAGCAGCGACGTCTTACCGTGGTCGACGTGACCCATGACGGTCACGACGGCAGCCCGCGGCTGCAGATCCTCGGGATCGTCGTCTGCGATCTCAATCTCCTGATCGTCAAACTCGGTGACGAACTCTACCTGGTATCCGAACTCGTCGGCGACGATGGTAATCGTGTCCGCATCCAGCCGCTGGTTGATGGAAACCATCATTCCAGAGGCGAAAAGCTTGCTGATCACGTCAGTGACAGCCACATCCATCAGGTTGGCCAGTTCGCCGGTGGACACGAACTCGGTCACGCGAAGAACGCCTTCCTCTTCACGGCGCCGGGCAATGTCCCGCTCGCGATCGGCAGCGCGCTGATCACGTCGTTGACGACGGCGACGCTGGCGCACGCGACTTGCACCCTGCTCCAACTCGCGCAGAGTCTCCTGCAGGGTCTTCTCGACATCGGCCTGATCCACCGAGGGTTGGCGCGGCCCCTTGGCCTTGCCCTTCTTCTTGCTCCCGGGCCTCGACTCCTTCGGGCTGCTGGAGGCTCCCTTGTCAATCCGCTTCCGCTTCTTGCGCTTGGCGGTGCTCTCCTGGACACTGGCCAGGTCAATCTTGCCCAGAATTTTGGTACCGCTCAGCTTGTAGCGGTCTGCCGCCATCAGGCTTTCTTCGGTGGGCGCTGCGGCATCGGTCGCAGGAGCAGCAGGGTCTGCCTCCGCCTCGGTGGCGCCTGCAGTGGCTTCTGCATCTGGTGCAGACTCAGCGACGGCCTCGGCAGGAGTAGCCTCCTCAGCAGGAGTCTCAGCTGCCGGTACCTCAGCTGCCGGTGCCTCGGCCTCTTCCGCCTCTGCGGCGGCTGGTTCCTCAGCCACGGCTTCGGCCGCGGGCTCTTCGGCAACCGGTTCCGGTTCTGCTGCCACGGGCTCCGGTTCGGGCTCGGGCTCTGCTTTAGCCACAGGTTCCGGCTCCGGCTCGGGCTCCGCTGCTACGGGCTCAGGTTCTGGCTCCGGCTCGGGTTCAGGTTCTGGCTCCTCAGCCACGGGTTCCGGTTCAGGCTCCGGCTCCACAACGGGCTCTGGTTCAGGCTCCGGTTCCGGCTCGGGCTCAGGAGCGGCGGCCACCGCTTCTGCAGCCTCTTCCTCGGCGATCCGCGCAGCACGCTTCTTCCGAATGCGGGCCGCGATCTCCTTGTCCTCGGCGAATTCCGCTACGAGCTCCTCGTAGGCGTCTTCGCTGGTGATGGCAGCGTTGATCCCGGATCCGGTCAGCGCGTCCGCGAAGCCCTGGGCTTCAAGGTGTTCCACAAGGCCCTCGACGGAAATGTTCAATTCCCGTGAGACCTTGAAGAGTCGGACCTTCTTGAATTTCTTCTCTGCCATAAAGTCTGCTATGTGGAAACTACCCGTCGGCCTCCGTCTCTGCCTCGTCAAACTCGGCCTTGATGATGCCGATGATGTGGCCGGCTACCTCTTCGTCGAGGTTCGCACGCCGCATCAGCTCTTCCCGGGAGAGTTCCAGAACTGCACGGGCGGTATCGCACCCAATGTCTCTCAGTCGCTGAAGCGTCTCAGGATCAATCTCGTCTGAGAACTCCTGGATTTCGATGTCCTCTTCGTCCTCGGCAATCTCGCGGTAGATGTCGATCTCGTACCCTGCGAGTGCCGATGCCAGGCGGATGTTGATGCCGCCACGGCCAATGGCCTGACTGACTTCATCCGCCTTTACGACCACCTTGGCGCGCGGGGGCTCAAGGTCATCGTTGAGCTGAACCTGCACCGGTGACGCCGGAGACAGGGCCCGCTTGATCAGGTCGTGCTTGTCGTCGGTCCACTGGACCACGTCAATGTTCTCGTTGCCGAGTTCGCGCACCACCGCGTGGATGCGGGACCCCTTCATGCCGACGCAGGCGCCGACCGGGTCAATTCGTTCGTCGTAGGAGACAACGGCCACCTTGGCACGATCGCCGGGCTCCCGGACAATCCGCTTGATCTCGACGATACCCTCGTCAATCTCAGGCACCTCCAACTCGAACAGGCGCTCCATGAACACGGGGGCTGCCCGTGAGATGATGACCTGCGGGGAGCCGGCGGCATCGCGAATGACTTCCTTGATGACCGCACGGATCATGTCACCCTTGCGGTACCGGTCACGGTAGATCTGCTCGACTCTCGGAAGCACCAGCTCCACCTTGTTGTGGATCACCAGCACCTCGCGGCGCCGCATCTGATAGACTTCGCCGACAACAATCTCACCGACCAGTTCTGAGTAGGCCTGGTAGACGTTCTCCTTCTCGATGTCGCGAATGCGCTGTCGGAAGTTCTGCATGGCCGTCATCACGGCCCGGCGCCCGAAGTCCTGGATGTTGATCTCCTCGGCTACCTCATCTTCGAGGTCGAAGTCCTCGTCAATCTTCTTGGCAGCGGTGAATTCGATCTGCGTGACGGGATCGAATACGTCCCAATCCTCCACAACCTCACGGATATGCAACACCTGCATGTCTCCGTGGTCGGGGTTAAGGATGATCTCGAATGAGTCGTCTGAGCCATACCGCTTGTTGATCATCGCGCGGAACACATCCTCCACGATGAGCTGCAGCGTGTCCCGGTCAATGCCCTTTTCCCGGGCAATTTCCGCAAACGACGATACAAGGTCTGAACTCTGCATCCGTACTGTATTGGTTTAATGCCCCGGAGTTACCAGGGCAGCACGACTCTGGCTTCCTGTATGCTGTCGAAGGCCAATCTGACCTCCTCCTTTCCTTTCTTGAGCGTGATCCCCTCGTCATCCGCTGACTGGAGGACACCCTGCACCGGTTTCCCTTCTTCCCGCTTCACGCTCAGCTTCCTGCCCACATGCTTGCGCATCTGCCTGGGCAGGGTCAACGGACGGTCAGCACCGGGCGAAGAGACGTTCAGGCGATACTTGCCCTTGATTACGTCTTCCGCCTCCAGAAGAAACCCGACCTCCCGGCTGAAAGAAGCCAGTTGATCCAGTCCGATCCCGTCATCGGAATCGAGAAACACCTCCACAACACGCGAACCCTGGCGGCCACGTACGACGATATCTACGATG
>JABDJZ010000216.1 GCA_013003255.1 Rhodothermales bacterium | reverse complement strand
TGACCTTGCCGGGCGCGATGATGACGCCGGCGGCGTGGACTCCGGTATGACGGGCAGACCCCTCAAGCACCTGGGAGTAGTGCATGAGATTGCGGATCTGCTCATTCTCGTCCTTGAGCAGTTTCCGGAACTCGGGGACATCGCTCATGGCCGAAGCCAGCGAATTGCCCGGTCCGTCCGGGATCATCTTGGCAATGCGGTCCGCCTCAGGCAGCGGAATCTGGAGCACGCGCGATACGTCCCGGATGACTGATCGGGCGCCCATGGTCCCGAACGTGATGATCTGGCACACATTCTCGCGGCCATACTTCTGGACCACGTAGTCGATGACCTTGCTTCGACCTCGATCGTCGAAGTCGATGTCGATATCCGGCATCGAGACGCGCTCCGGATTCAGGAAACGCTCAAAGAGCAGGTCATACTCCAGGGGGTCGATGTTGGTGATGCCGAGAGCGAAGGCCACGGCACTGCCGGCCGCTGACCCACGACCAGGCCCCACGCTCACACCCAAGTCCCGGGCGGCCGTCGTGAAGTCCTGGACGATGAGGAAATACCCGGCATAGCCCATGTCCCGGATGATGCCCAACTCGAGATCGAGTCGCTCGGTCACCGTGGAGGTCAACTCGCCGTATCGTGATTTGGCGCGCTCGTACACCAGGAATCGCAGGTATCCATCCATGTCGCCGGCGAATTCGTCCGGCAGGGGATAGTGAGGCATCAGAAGTTGCCCCATCTGGATCTCCAGGTCACACCGATCAGCCACATCCAGCGTGTTGACCAAAGACTGCTGTCGAACGGCGGGCTCCAGGCTTCCAAGCGCCGCCTCCATCTGACTGGCCGACTTCAGGAAGAACTGGTCATTCTCGAATCGCATGCGATTCGGGTCATACAGGTCCTTGCCTGTCTGAAGACACAGGAGAACGTCCTGGGCCGCGTGGTCCTCGCGCTCTACATAGTGGACGTCGTTGGTCGCGACCACCGGCACTTCGTACTCCTTGGCCCACCGCAGCAGCACCTCGTTGACGCGGTGCTGATCCTCGATGCCGTGATCCTGGATTTCGATCAGATAGTCCTTCCCGAAGATGTTCAGGTAGTCCTCGAAGATGGCCCGCGCGTCCGCTTCATCCTTGTGGAGAATGGCCTGTGGCACCTCGCCCTGCAGACAGCAGGTGGTGGCCACGAGTCCCGCCCCGTGCTTGCGCAGCGCTTCGCGGTCAATACGCGGCTTGTAGTAGTAGCCATCCGTGTAGGAGAGGGACGACAGGCGCATCAGGTTGCGGTAGCCCTCCTCGTTCTTTGCAAGCAGCACCTGGTGAAAACGGGTCCGGTCTGTCTTGTCCTCCATGCCGGATGCCGTCACATAGAACTCGCAACCTATGATGGGCTTGATGTTCTCCCGCTTTGCCTTGGTATAGAACTCGGGGACGCCGAACAGATTGCCGTGGTCCGTGATGGCCAGGGCGGGCATCCGCTGCTCGACGGCGCTGGCGATCAGGCGTTCGATCCGCGCGGCACCGTCAAGGAGGGAGTACTGGGTATGGCAGTGAAGGTGACAGAAATCTGCCATGTGCAGGCGGGACGGGGCTAGGATGAATCGGAAGGAAAACCGGCGTGATGCAAACGGTCAAGAACGGGGGGGAGTTCACCGGGTACAACGCCCTGTGGATATCTTCTCGGAACCAGACCAAACCCTCGCATGACCCCACTTCGGCTCGTCCTGATCGGGCGCAAACTGACCGAGGATCTCCTCTTCTGGGAGCAATTGGGTCGCGCTGTGAAAGCTTCTCCCGAGACACCGATGGTGCTTCTTCATGGTCCCGGCGAGGTGACCGAGCGCACTTTGGAAGGCGATGGGTTGTCCGTCGCCGATGCGGGGCGTGATCCGGAGACCGATGCAGCCATCATCGCTGCCTTTCGCGCCGAGAACCGGCGTAGCGTCGCCATGCTGACGGATGCCGGACTACCCGCAGTGGGTTTCCTCGGGACGGACCGTCGCATGATCTCGATGGATCAGGGGCTGTTGAACGTTCGGGCCGACCTCATCAGCCGAACCGCGGCGTCGGGTACCATACCCCTGCTTGGTGGGCTGTTCGAGGACCGCGGTCTCGTTCGAATTGCCGGGCTGGGCGGGATGGCGTCCGCCTGGGGCCGGGCGGACGGGGCTGTCTCAATCCGGTGGCTTGTACCGCGACCCCCTCGTGAGCTCATGTCTGGCG
>JABDJZ010000209.1 GCA_013003255.1 Rhodothermales bacterium | reverse complement strand
CGCTAAATCCCGAGCACGATGCGTTCGAATGGTGCTCCGTGGATGAGGCCGTGGGGCGGCTGACCTGGCCAGAACAGAGGAGGCTCCTTCGGATGGTCGATGAGATGGCTGGCGGCCGGGCGTTTCCGGATTCTTGTCGCGTGCCAGTCTAGGTGCGGCGGGCCGATTCAGGCGGGGCGCTAGCTCTTGAACGTGAGTTCGCCGGCCTCAATGCGGGCGGCGATGCGGTGCGCGCGCGGAGGCAGTGGACACGTTGCGTACTCCGTGAATGCGCAGGGTGGGTTATAGGACTTGTTGAAGTCCAGGACTACAGGTCCCGATTCGCCGGTTGTGGGCTTGTCGAACCAGACATAGCGGCCGGCCGGGTAGGTCTCTTCGCCGTTGGTTTGGTCCGAGAAGATGACGAAATAGCCCGTGTCGGAGGTGTCGGTCACATCAAGGCTGTAGGTCTCGCCGGCGATCTCGAATATTACGCGGCCAGGGGATTCTTCGAGGTCATCGCCGCCTGTGAAGATGGCCACCGGGAATCGCTTGGGGGGTGAGTAGGCCTCGTATCGGGCGTTGAGGCGCCAATCGGGATCGACAGGGAAATAGTCGAGTCCCGGGAATTGTGTGCGTAGCAGTGCCGCATTGTCTCTGACGCGGACCGCAGGCCGGTCCTGGAACGTGCGGACCAGCCAACTCATTTCGCCAAGACGGAAGACCACGCCGGTGCTGTCTTCGCGGAGGACTCCGACGGGTGCGGTGACTTCAGAGCTGTCGGCAAGGACACCCGCTGCGATTGGTTCGAAAGCGATGCCATCCTCGCCGCGAGTGAAGGTGCCGACGGTGGCAGGTCCGCGCGGCAGCACGATGTCTGACCCCTCGCTCGCCCCGATGGAGATGGGGAAGGATGACATCCAGTGATAGTCGATGAGCGTTAGCCAGGAGTCCTCCAGCGTGAGGTCGGTCAGGCGCCACTCCTGCCATGCTTCAACTTCCGCCGCGTGTTCCTCTGGGGAGACGGGTTCTGGTGCGCACCCGAGGATGGCGACGGTGAGGAATAGGCCAAGGGCGAGACGGGGGGGGGTCATGCAACAGAATACCCATGGTGGATCAGAAAGCGAAGGGCGAGAGCTCCGGAAACCCCGGCCGGGCGCCGTCGTGCCTAGTGCATGCCTCCGCAGCCCATCGTCACTCCCCGCCGATTCAACATCGAGCAGTATCAGCGGCTCGCGGAGGTTGGTGCACTCCGGTGGCGAGAGGGAGTCGAGCTGATGGGCGGCCTTATCTACCTCATGAATCCGGTCGGGGTCGAAGCCGGATCGCACATCCGCGTTGCGGCCGGCGGGCGAGCAGCCTCTGATGGAAAGCCAGCCCAACCTCGTCCTGATGTGCGCTACCTACCTGACATTGGCCCTGAAGACACGGAGGTATACCTGCGCCGCTTCACCGTGCCGGAATACCAGGCCATGTGTGCCTCGGACGTTATCTCTAAGGATGAGCGGATTGAGTTGTTGGATGGCCACGTAGTCACCATGTCGCCGTCCGGAAGCCGACACTCGTTCGTGGTCACCCGCCTCGCCCGCATTCTGATCAAGGCGGCGCCAGAGTCGCTTGACGTTCGTGTTCAGGAACCTTTGATCGGGGATGCCTACTCCCAGCCGGAGCCGGACATCGCCATTGTGCCCGCTTCCCCAATCCGGTTCTGGGCGAGCCATCCACACGCTGCGGCTGCGCAATTGATTGTGGAGGTGTCTGATTCGACCCTGGAGCGGGATCAACTCATCAAAGGGCCGATGTACCGGTCTGTTGGTGTGGCGGAATACTGGATTGTGGACGTGGAGAGCCAGTGCATCACGGTCTTCCTCGACGGCAAGGAGCAGCGGGTGACGGACCGTGTTGCCCCAGCCTGCTGTCCCGAAATGCTGGTGGAGGTTCAGGACCTGTTCGGTGAGGCAGACGTCCAGCATTAGACATAACCGTGACACGCGGCTATGTGGTACTCTGGAGTTTCCGTGACGTAATCGGATTCCGGCGAAATGACCACCAGCGGCGATCGGCGCCATCTCATCTGGCTGGCACTGGGTGTACTGGTGCCCGGGGCGGTCCTGTTGGCGCTCGGCATCATGCTCGTGAGGCAGGAGACGGAGTTGGAGCAGCGTCGCGGCGCGGATGAGGAGGCGCTCCGGTCCAGGATGGTGGCTGACTCTTTGCAGCGCGGCCTGGAGGCTGCAGCGGCCGGATTGGAGGCAAATGCGAGCACCAGGCGATATCCCGCGGAGCGGACCCTGCTTCATCTTGGCGCGGTAGTCCAAGATCGGTACGAGCCTCCCAGGCCCGCTCCCCACGACGCCTGGGGAGATCCAGGCCTCGACCGCCTCCTTCGTCAGGCGGACCAGCTGTTCAATCGAGGGCGGTACACCGCGGCCATCCGGTCCTATCGCCAAAGGCTGGACACAGATACCGACTCCAGCCGAATCGCCCTACTCCATCATCTTACCGCGCGCGCCGCGATTGCTGGAGGAGATACGATCGCCGCAGTAGCGTCAGCCACCGAGGCGCTCCTTGCGAAGGCGGCGTTCAGGGATGACTTCGGTCCGCCGATTGCGTTCTACGCGGCCGATTTCCTGCTGTCCCATGGACTCGCGGACGGCCAGGTTTGCGAGGTCCTGAGCAGCGCGGTCACGGGACGGGACTGGCTGGAACTGTCTCACTACAGGTACGCGGAGGAGTTGATGGAGCGTGGGGAGT
>JABDJZ010000200.1 GCA_013003255.1 Rhodothermales bacterium | reverse complement strand
GTGTACCAGTCGGGCCGCAACCTGGACCGCGTGACGGTTCGCACTGCCGGCACGGCCTCTACAGCCGACGTCCTCGGAGCCCAGGTGGTTGTCCTTCAGGAAGGCGCCCTCACCGAACTGAGCGCTGCGCTCGGCGCCGGGGCCAAAGACGCATCGAAAGCATAATGAGTGACGTCCTCATCAAGCCTCTCGTCACCGAGAAGCTCACCGAACTAATGGAAGCGGGCCACTATGCCTTCGAAGTCCGTCGGGACGCGAACAAGGTGGAGATCCGCAAGGCGCTCGAGGCCCGCTACCCGGGTGTCAAGATCAAGGAAGTCCGGACCATGCAGGTCCGTGGCAAGCGTCGGTCCCAGAACACGCGGCGCGGCCGCGTGGAAGGCAGAACAGCCGCCTACAAAAAGGCGCTGGTCACCCCGCTCCCGGATTCAGAGCAGATCGACTTTTTCGAGGAGATATAAGCGATGGCAATCAAGCAACTCAAGCCGAATACGCCCGGCCAGCGACAGCGCTCCGTTGCCGCGTTCGACGAGATTACCAAGTCGACGCCGGAGAAGAGCCTGCTGAAGCCCCTCAAGAAGAAGGGCGGTCGCAACAACAACGGGCGCATCACGGTCCGCCACCAGGGCGGTGGTCACAAGCGCCGGTATCGGGTAATCGACTTCAAGCGCAACAAGCTGGGCATTCCCGCCCGCGTTGCCTCAATCGAGTACGATCCCAACCGTTCGGCACGTATCGCACTGTTGGTCTACGCCGACGGCGAGAAGCGGTATATCATCGCTCCCGACCAGATCAAGGTCGACTCGGTTGTCGAGAACGGTCCGGATGCAGCACCTGAGGCGGGTAACTGCCTGCCGCTGTCCAAGGTACCGGTCGGTTCGTACGTCCACGCCATCGAGATGAAGCCCGGAAAGGGTGCGCAGCTGGCCCGGTCCGCCGGGACCTATGCCCAGCTCACGGCTCGTGAGGGCAAGTATGCGATTCTGCGCCTCCCGAGTGGCGAGACCCGCAGGGTTCCGGTTGGCTGCATGGCCACCATCGGGACGACGTCCAATCCGGACCACATGAACATTGACCTGGGCAAGGCCGGTCGCAAGCGTTGGATGGGTGTTCGCCCGAAGACGCGTGGCGTGGCCATGAACCCGGTGGATCACCCGATGGGTGGTGGTGAGGGCAAGTCCTCTGGTGGACACCCCCGCTCACCCAGTGGCGTGATCGCCAAGGGTTTCAAGACCCGGAAGAAGAACAAGCAGTCGAACAAGTACATCGTGCGCAGCCGCTCCAAGCGGAAGTAGCACGCCGACGAGATTCAAATGGCTCGATCGCTCAAAAAAGGCCCTTTCGTTCACTACAAGCTTCAGCGCAAAGTGGACGAGCTCAATTCAGGCAAAAAGAAGGTTGTGAAGACGTGGAGCCGAGCTTCCATGATCACGCCGGAATTTGTCGGCCACACGTTTGCCGTGCACAACGGCCGCCAGTTCATCCCGGTCTACGTGACCGAGAACATGGTGGGCCACCGTCTCGGTGAGTTCTCCCCGACCCGGAATTTCCGTGGTCACGCGGGATCCAAGAAAGACAAGCGCGGACGCTAGAATGGAAGCCAGAGCAGTTAGAAAGCACATCCGCAGTTCCGCAAAGAAAATGCGGCCTGTCGTGAACGTGGTCCGTGGAAGACCGGTGCCGGAAGCGCTGAACGCGCTGAACTTTCTCCCTCAGAAAGTCACCCGGACGGTGAAGCTGACCATCCTCTCAGCGGTTCACAATCTGATGGACCGCAACCAGGAGGAGCGCTTCGATGAAGGCGACCTCGTGGTCAAGGAGATTCGCGTGGACGAAGGTCCGCGTTTCAAGCGGTTTCGGCCGGTGTCCCGTGGACGGGCCCATCCGATCCTGAAGCGTACCGCACACCTTACGGTCGTTGTGGCAACCGCTGCAGGCGAACCGGAAGCCGAAGCCTAGGAAAAGTACAATGGGTCAGAAAACACATCCTGTAGGATTCCGTCTTGGAATCATCCGCGGTTGGAGCTCCAACTGGTACGCTCAAAAAGACTTCCCTGAGAAGCTGGTAGAGGATCACGAGATCCGCACCTACCTGGAGGCGCGTCTGAAGCGGGCCGGTCTCAGCCGGGTGGTCATCGAGCGCACACCCAAGCGGGTCATTCTCACGCTCCATACCTCGCGTCCCGGTGTTGTCATCGGTCGTGGTGGAACGGAAGTCGAGAAGCTTCGCGAGGAGATTCGCAAGCTCACCAAGAAGGACATCCAGATCAACATCAACGAGATCAAGCGTCCGGAGCTGGATGCCTCGTTGGTAGCGCAGAACATCGCGCAGCAGCTGGAGGGACGCGTTTCCTTTCGCCGGGCCATGAAGCAGTCCATCGGTGCTGCCATGCGCATGGGCGCAGAAGGCATCCGTATCAAGGTGTCAGGTCGTCTGGGCGGTGCGGAAATGAGCCGGACCGAGCAGTACCTGGAAGGACGGGTACCGCTTCATACCATCCGCGCTGACATCGACTACGCGGAAGCTACCGCTTTCACGATCCAGGGGACTACCGGAGTGAAGTGCTGGATCTACCGTGGTGAGATTCTCGGCAAGCCCGATCTCAGCCCGAACGTCCAGGCGCAGCGTCAGCAGATGCAGCAGATGGAGCCCGAGCGTCGTCGTGGGCGTCGTCAGCGACGCGGTCGCGGCGCTACGGGAGCACGTACCGACAAGAACTAATCTGCCAGGGCCTGAGAGGCCGGCAAGAGACAGGTAAGAGTCATGCTAATGCCAAAGCGCGTCAAACGACGCAAAGTTCAGAAGGGGAGGATCAAGGGCAACGCGCAGCGCGGCACCCGCGTCGATTTCGGCGATTTCGGGATCAAGGCGCTGCAGATTGGCCGGCTCACCAGCCGCCAGATTGAGGCTGCACGTATCGCGATGACGCGACACATGAAGCGGTCCGGTAAGGTGTGGATCCGAATCTTCCCCGACAAGCCCATCACCAAGAAGCCGGCCGAAACCCGCATGGGTAAGGGTAAGGGCGCTCCCGAATACTGGGTAGCCGTTGTTCGTCCCGGACGCATTCTGTTCGAGGTGGGTGGTGGTATCCCGGCTGACCTGGCGAGCGAGGCCATGCGCCGCGCGCAGCAGAAACTGCCGATCCTCACGAAGCAGGTCACCAGGCCTGACTACACCGGGTAGAGAAGCATGAAAGCAAACGAAGTACGCGAGATGTCGAGCGAGGAAATCGCTCAGCGCATCCAGGACGAGAAGGACCAGCTCAGCCACCTCCGCTTCCAGCATGCGGTAGCCGAGCTTCCCAATCCGATCATCATCCGGCAGAAGCGGCGTCTGATTGCACGCCTCTCCGGAATTCTCAGCGAGCGGTCCGCCGCTCAATAGCAACCACAAACGGTAGTTGGTGGGGAACGGTAAACGGCTCACCAAGCCCAACGAGATATGTCAGAAGGAACTACACGAAACGCCCGCAAGGAGAGGGTTGGTCTGGTTGTGTCATCCAAGATGGATAAGTCCATCTCGGTGGCCATCAAGCGCCAGATCAAGCACCCCATGTACGGCAAGTTCATCAAGAAGACGACCAAGCTCATGGCTCACGATGAGAACAATGACGCCGGTGAAGGCGACACGGTTCGCATCATGGAGACCCGTCCTCTGAGCAAGAACAAGCGCTGGCGACTGGTAGAGGTCGTTGAGCGCGCCAAGTAGGTCCGGCCGAACGGCCCACTCAATCAGTAAGTCGTCATGATCCAGCAGGAATCCAGACTCAAGGTTGCCGACAACAGCGGCGCGAAAGAGGTGCTCTGTATCCGGGTACTCGGAGGCAGTGGCCGCCGCTACGCCCGCATCGGAGATACCATCGTGGTCTCCGTCAAGTCAGCCATCCCGGGAGGCAACGTCAAGAAAGGGGAAGTATCCCGGGCGGTTGTCGTGCGCACGAAGAAAGAGTATCGGCGCGCCGACGGGACCTATATCCGATTCGATGAGAACGCCGCAGTTCTTCTGAACCCTCAGAATGAGCCACGCGGAACCCGCATCTTTGGCCCGGTTGCCCGTGAACTGCGCGAAAAGCAGTTCATGCGGATTGTATCACTCGCACCAGAGGTGCTCTGAGGTATCCCAGATATGCCACGCACGAATAACAAGCAGAAGAAGCTCCACGTCCGCAAGGGGGACATGGTCCGCGTCATCGCCGGAAACGACCGCGGCAAGGAAGGCAAGGTCCTTCGCGTGTTCACCGAGCAGCAGCGCGTGATCGTGGAGGGTGTCAACATGCGCATCCACCACACCCGCCCCAACCAGACGTATCCGCAGGGAGGCCGAATCCATCAGGAGATGGCCATTCACATTTCAAATGTGATGCCCCTGGATGCGAATGGAGACGCCACGCGGGTCGGTCGCAAGCGCATCGAAGACCTCGATACCGGCAAAGGCCGGTGGGTCCGCTATGCGAAGACCACCGGAGACGAAATCGACACCTAATGCACCAGCCGGAAGCTAGGCTTCGGCTAAACGGGTAAGGTTGCCATGGAAGGCTACACACCAAGACTGAAAACGAAGTACCGCGACGAAGTTGTGGATGCGCTGCGCGAGCAGTTCTCCTACGGCAACGTCATGGAGGTACCCCGTCTGCTCAAGATCAGCATCAACAAAGGCGTTGGTGGGGCTGTGCAGAACAAGAAGATGGTCGACGACGCGGTGGAGGAACTTCGCCGCATCACCGGACAGCAGCCGGTCGTTCGGACCGCTCGCAAGAGCGTCTCGAACTTCAAGCTCCGTGAAGGCATGCCCATCGGCGCCATGGTCACCCTGCGCGGTGATCGCATGTACGAATTCCTGGATCGTCTCGTGACGCTCGCGCTGCCGCGCGTGCGTGACTTCCGGGGTATCCCCGACAAGTCATTCGACGGACGGGGCAACTACACGCTGGGCGTCAAGGAGCAGATCATCTTTCCGGAAATTGACGTGGACAAGGTCACGCAGATTTCGGGCCTGGATGTCACGTTTGTGACCTCCGCCAAGACCGACGAGGAAGCCATGGCGCTCCTCAAGGCACTTGGGATGCCCTTTGTCCGCCGCGACGCTGTCGAGGCCTGACCCACGATTTAACAAGAACAGGTTCCTATGGCTAAGAAGAGTTGGATAGCCCGCGAGCGGAAACGTGCCCGCATGGTGGCCAAGTACGCTGAGCGTCGTGCTGCCTACAAGGCAGTCGGTGACTGGGAGAGGCTTCAGAAGCTTCCCCGAGACGCCAGCCCGGTCCGCATGCGCAACCGTTGCGCCCTGACCGGCCGGTCCCGCGGCTACCTCCGTGCGTTCGGCGTCTGCCGTATCGCCTTCCGTGACATGGCTCGCGCGGGGATCATCCCCGGCATTC
>JABDJZ010000190.1 GCA_013003255.1 Rhodothermales bacterium | reverse complement strand
TTGCCAGCGATGCGCAGGCCTGGAAGCTCAAGCCGGCTGCCTTCGGCGGCGGTGCTAGCGCCACCAACTGGACCGGCCTCACGCTGCTGCAGATTGGCTACGACGTCGGCGACAACACGTCGACGGCGGGTGAGGCCGATGCTGATCAGTACGAAAACCTGAATGGCATCTTTGATCTGTCCGCCTCCGGCGCGACGCTCACGATCGACGCCAACAGCTACAACGCGGACGCTTCGGTTCTCAACCACATTGTGGTTGCGGTTACCGGAACAGAGCCTAGTGACATTACGACTTCGATCAACCCGGCCTCCTAAACGGGCCACTTGATCTGAAAACGTCAAGTCTCTGACGCGGCGGCATGTCCACAAGGGCATGCCGCCGCTGTCATTTAGACCCTTTAGAGAGAGGGATAATGGGCGATACCCCCTTGGAACCCCCTTTGCCAACCACAGCCAACGACCTCCGCTATGGGTCAGCAGCAACTTCTCCTACTCGTTTTCGGCCTCATCGTGGTGGCCGTCGCCGTAATTGCCGGCATACAGGCCGCAACCGACGCATTCGGTAAGAGCGAAGCAGACGGCATCATCGCCCGGAACCTGGCCATCGCCTCCAACGCGGTCTTCTGGAAGACCAAGATGGACCCATTCGATGGTGGAAACGCAGAATACACACGCCTCGGTACCAACGGCCTGGCCACTCTGGCCATGGACACCGAGACTGAACTGGCCAACTGGGACATCACGGCAGCCACTACCAGTACGGTTCAGATAACGGGCGTGTCGAAGCGCGACCCGAACATCGGCGTCCGCACCTACATCTCCGGGTACAGCGTTGACTCAACGGTCATCCGCTTCGACGGTACCCTGACTCTGGACTAGACCATGGCAGTTAAGGAGTTCAGATTCAGCGGCGTCAGCAAGGTCGGTCAGCCTGTTCAGGGGACCGTCTTTGCCAAGAACCCCAGACTGGCCAAAAAGAAGGTCCAGACGCTGGCAGAGAAGCACGGCTTCCGGACGCAGGACGTCCTGCCGCGGAGGGCGTTCCTCTACAAGGTCAAGCACCCCAACGGGAAGTTGGTGTCAGGGGAGCAGAAGGCCTTCTCGGCGGAGGAAATTTCCGCCGCCCTGCGCAACCTGGGCGTGGAAGTCATCAAGGTTGAGAAGAAACTCTTCGACTTCCAGACCAAGCCGCCACGGAACGACATGATCATGTTCGTTCGGCTGTCGGCCAACCTGCTCACGGAAAAGCTCCCGTTTGACGAGGTTCTCAACCTCCTTGTAAACGACGTCTCGTCCCGGAGCCTGAAGCAGGTGATTCGGGACCTGAATGCGGACCTGAAAGGGGGCATGGAGGCCCAGCAGGCCTTCATGAAGCACCAGCACATGCTGGGCAAGTTCACGGCCTACATGCTCGGGATTGCCTCGAAATCGGGTAATATGGCCGAAATCTACGAGGCCACGGCGCGATTCCTCGAGAGGCAGGACGAGTTTCGAAAGAGCGTCAAGAGCGCCATGACCACGCCAGCGCTGACCATTGCCGTCCTGACGGCCGTCTTCATATGGTACATCTGGTGGATCTTCCCGGAGACTGCGGGGCTGTTTGAAGGCTTCAACATTGAGCTGCCTCCGATGACCCAGGCTACGCTGGACTTCTCGCGATGGCTCGACAGGAACTACGTCTGGTGCGGTCTCATCCTGCTCGGCATAGTAGTTGCCACGGTGGTCTTTGTGCGCTCCCAAAGGGGGCAGTTCCTCATCGACCAATATCTCATTCGCATCCCAGTGATCGGAAGTCTGCTGCACAAGCTCAACATCGAAATCTTCTGCAGGGTCTTCGCCGTCCTCTACTCAGGATCTGGCGACAACATTTCCGTCATCAAGGTTGCATCTGAGGCTTGTGGCAATTCCTACATGGAGCATCGAATCAAGACGATTACGGTTCCCATGATGGTCGCTCAGGGTGCGGAACTGGTCAGGGCCATGGAAGCCAGCGGGGTCTTCACCCCAATGGCACTAGCAAGATTCCGAAGCGGAGCCGAGACGGGTAACGTCCGGAACGCCGCCCGGCAGATGGCTGACTACTACGAGAACGAGACCACGATGAAACTCCGCTCCACAGTGGAGATGATTCAGACCGTTGTTGCTGTCTTCATCACGCTTGCAATCATGATTCTGACGCTCATCTCCTCCGAGATCGCCATGATCCAGCCGTCTTCGACGGACTTCATGTAGAGATCGGTTTTACCCACCAGCGAACGTCCTGATATCACGCTGAGATGAGACTGGGCCTTTTTGACTTCAAACGGAAACGCCAGGCGCGTTCGGACAAGGATCCGGACGCCGTTTCCGTTGATGTCGCTGAGGCTGGGGAGAGCAGTACGAGTCCGGAGGTAAGCCCTGAGGAACTGGCTGAACTCTGGGACAGCCTGGCTGCCGACCTGGAAGAGATGAGCCTGGACGAGCTGGAGCAGCAGCTCGCGGAAGAACCCGAGGTTGACGAAGAGCTCAAGGACTGGTCCGAGACCGAGGACGAGGACGCGCTGCGAGAGCTGGTTGATACGTTTGTTGAGGAGACGCAGGAGGCGAGCGGTGCCCCTGAAGCTCCGGTAGAGCCCGAGGCATCCGTCGAGATGCCGCCGGCCGAAGACGCTGCTCCTGAGGTCGATTACGTCGACGAGTTTGACGACGAAGACGACTTTTACGAGGGAGACTTCGATGCCTCCGCCGCTGCTGCCTACCAGGAGGAGGCGGTTGAGGAACTCCCGGGAGCCGATGATTTCTATTCCTCAGCGGATGCCGAGTTTGATCCCGAAGGATTTGACGAAGCAGGGTTCATGGCTCAGCTGGAGGCCATGGAACAGGGCCATATGCCTCTTCCGGACTCCGATGATTTTGCCCTTGGCGGAGATGCTCCTGCTGAGGAAGCCCCCGAACCCAGCAATGCCATGCTGGCGGCGGCGGACCTCCTTTCCGACATGCTGGAGGAAGAGGAGGGACCCCAAGACCCCGAGGATCGCCTGGTCGATGACGCGGCGCAGTTGGGCAAGTCCATCCTGCGGGACTTCCACGCGGAAGAGGAAGCATCGGATAGCGGATCGGACACGCCGGATGACAGCGCCATAGAGACTCCGACCGAGACCGAGGGTGCCGCCCCGGCCACCTCGGGTGTCGTCAGCGACGAGGTGATCCTTGCGTTGATGCAGCAAGGTGTAGTCCGCGTGGCACAGGTTTACGAAGCCTCACGATTCCGCCGTCCGGGCGAACCGCTTTGGCGTGCCATGCTGGACGTCGAAGAAGTAGACCGCGGCGAATTGCTGGCCGAGGTAGCGCGGCAGGGTGACTACGTCGAGCTGGAGTACAGCGAAGATCTCCCGGTTCGGAATCTGGTCGACAACATGCGGGAGACACTTCCCGCCGAAGCCATCAACGGCATCCTTCTGGCCGGCGCCCTGCCGGTCGAGATTGGCATCGACCAGGAGACGCTGGAATACCGCGTGGTCCTGGCGAGCGATGATCCCATCAGTCCGGCCCTCGCCACAGCGGCGGCCGAACTCCCGCTGGCCACCGAGGTCCGGTACCTGCCGACCGCAGATGTGGACCGGTTCCTGGACGAGGTATTCCCGGACCGACCGCCACGCACTTCCCGGAGCCCGATGCCTGCGGTCGAGCCTGCGGGCGAACTTTCTGAGGATCCCCAATTGCGCCTGGACCGCCCCGCGTCCGGACGCGAGGAGCGCGCCACGAACAGACCCTGGCCGAAAGACGAAGGCGCTGCGGCCAAGGCGCAGGATGGCGCTGCCGCCGAAGAGGAGGAAGCAGACGTAGCAGTTGCCGAAGTCGCGGAGATTGAACCGATCCCCGGCGGTGAGCAGGACATCGAACTGCTGGACCGACGCGCCCGCAAGGATCGCGTGATTTCGGCCCTCTTCAAGGAGGGTTCGATCTCCATAGAGCAGGTCGAAAAGGGCCTGACCAAATACGGCCAGGAAGGCGGGCGGGAGGCCATCTGGCGCGTCCTCGCTTCGATTCCGGGCGTGGACCGGGACCGCATATTTGCGAAGGCCGCCAAGGTCTACGCGTTCCCCCGCGTCGAGATTGATGACCAGCATCCGGATCACGAGTTCGTGATGCTGATCATGGAGACAATTGCCGAGGAGCGGAGAGAGGATCTCCTCCGGTTGAACCTGCTTCCGTACGAGTACGCGATCGATCCAGAGACGGGGGGAGCCCGTCTGATGTTCGTGACGCACGATCCGGCACGCTCGGAGATCCACCGTCTGTTGGCCCAGCTCAAGGTCGGGCGATTCGAGCTCCGCTATGCACCGGAGTCCGAACTGCTGCGGGTAGTCACGCAGATTTTCCCGAAACGGAATGAGTACCTCGACCGGATGTCGGCCGAGGAGGATCACGCATTCGATTTCGGGACTGACTTCCAGGAGGACGAATCCACACTGGTGGACGAAACGGCCCTCGAGGCCGAGATGTCACGGTCGGTCCTTCTCAACCTGTTCGAAGCCTCACTCATCGAGGCAGTTCGGCAGGGGGCCTCCGATATCCACGTCTACCCCAACGCCCGAAGGCACATTGAAATCCACTTTCGCGTGGACGGCCGCCTGAGAAAGTGGCACGCCGACGAGAAGGTGGCCGCCGAGGCGTTTCTCGCCGTGGTCAAGGACAATTCCACCAACGTGGACCGGTTCGAGCGCGAGGCTGCGCAGGACGGGTTCATTCAGCGGCGAATCGACGAGGTCCTGATCCGCTTTCGTGTCAGCGTTCTGCCCATTGCTTCGGCCAACCAGGAGCTCCGCGCCGAAAGCGTGGTCATTCGTGTGCTCGATGACCGGAAGGTGCTCACGGATCTCTCCAAGCTCGGCATGCTGGAAAGTGCCATGGAGAAGGTGCAACACGCCATCAGCCAGCCTCACGGCATGGTGATCCTGACCGGTCCAACCGGTTCGGGTAAATCAACCACGCTGGTAGCAGCCCTCTACCAAGTCATTTCGCCGGAAGTCAACGTCCTTACGATTGAGGACCCGGTGGAATACATCATCAACGGCGTCCGCCAGATCAAGCTTGGTCAGAAGCTGGGCCTTGAACAGGCCATCCGGGCCGTCCTCCGGCATGATCCGGACATCGTGATGGTTGGTGAGATGCGCGATAAGGCCACCGCGGACCTTGCCATCAAGCTGGCCAACACCGGTCACCTGACCTTCTCCACGCTTCATACCAACGATGCGCCCAGCGCAGTGAGTCGTCTGTACAAGATGGGTGTGGAGCCCTTCCTGCTGGCCTACGCCATCAACCTGATCGTCGCCCAGCGTCTGATCCGGAAGCTCTGTCCCACCTGCAAGAAGCCTCAGAAGCAGCGCGACAAAGTGATGATGGAGCGCCTTGGCTTCAACTCGGACGATATCGACAACCTCGAGTTGATGGGGCCGGCCAAGGACCCATCCTGCCCGACCTGTCACGGCGCAGGGTACAAGGGACGTCGAGCCATCTCAGAGACCCTTTACTTCTCGCAGGAGATTCGCCACATGGTGGCCGAGTCCGGCGAGGATATCGACGAGGAGGCCATCCTGAAGCAGGCCGTCAAGGAAGGCATGCTCACGTTGCAGGATTGCGCCCGTGAGATCGTCAAGCAGGGCGAAACCACAATTGAGGAGATGATGCGGGTTACCGCATCCGAATAACCTCAGTCCGTCCCGGAGCGGATCGGGACCAGGATGCCGCCCGTCGCCAGCGACTTGTTGGCTGCCTCCATGATCTCGACCACGGCAAGGCCGTTTTGTCCGTCCGATCGAGGTGTGGCACCCCGTCGCACGCAATCAACGAAGTGCTCGCACTCCATTCTGAGCGGCTCCGTCATGGTGATCTTGGGGATGTTGATGTCGCCGCTTCGCAGGGTCATCGCCTCGACATAATCGGCGTAGCCCGCTCTGGAGACATCGACGCCCTTATCGTAGAGACGGACTTTTTCGGAGGCGGCCACGTCATCGATCACGGCCATCTTACGGCTCCCCACGACGGTGACCTTGCGGATCTTGTGCGGGTCCAGCCACGACGTGTGGAGATTGGCCATCTTGCCCCCTTCGAAATGGATGGTGGCGAAGACCACATCCTGGACACCGGGCTGCAGGTAGGCCGCACCGTTGGCTGAAACCCCTACCGGCGCGGCGTCGATGAACTGAAGGGCCAGAGATATGTCATGCGGCGCCAGGCTCTCAAAGGCGTTCTCCTGTTTCCTGACGATTCCCAGGTTGACGCGCTGGGAATAGAGGTAGTAGACGTCGCCAAGACCCCCGCCGCGCACGAGGTCCTCGACGAACCGGAAGGCGGGGTGATACAACAGCAGGTGGCCGACCATCAGCCGCAGATCCCTGTCGGCCGCCAATTGCACCAGCGTGCGCGCATCATCCGAGGTCTGTGCCATGGGCTTTTCCACGAAGACGTGCTTGCCCGCGCGTAGCGCCTGTTCAGCCAGAGGAGCGTGCTGCGGCGTCTCCGTCGCAATGACGATGGCATCGACGTCCGGGCTGCCAAGGAGGTCTTCGTAGATGGACGTGGTCTGGACGCCCGGGAACTGGTTGGCCACCCCGGCCAGAATGCTCTCGCGCTGGTCACACGCCATCGCAATCTCGACGCCGTCGATGGCGGCGAAATTGCGAAGCAGGTTCTTGCCCCAGTAGCCAATGCCGACCTGGGCCAGGCGAATGGTCTCCGTCAAACCGCTACCTCGGCCAGGAACTCATTGACGGCTCCGGCGACGTAGTCCAGTTGGTCCTCGGTCAACTCGGTGTGCATCGGCAGAGAGATGACCTCCGCGGCAGCCCGGTCTGTCTCGTCCAGGGAGCCCCAGCGGGCTCCACCGTCGGTGAAGACTGGCAGACGGTGGAGAGGGACCGGGTAGTAGACGGCGTGCGGTATGCCGGCGGCTTTCAGATGGTCGGAGAGCCCGTCCCGCCGGTCTGCCGGCACGCGCAGGGTGTACTGGTGAAAGACGTGGGTGCAATCTGCATCCCGGTAGGGGGTAACGATGGCCGGGTTGTCGGCAAAGAGAGCATCGTAGCCATCTGCGGCTGCAACCCTTGCAGAAATGTAGGCATCCAGGTGCTTGAGCTTGACCTTCAGGACAGCGGCCTGCATGGCATCAAGTCGCGAATTGATGCCTACCACCTCGTTGTGGTATTTGCGCGCAGACCCGTGATTGGCCACCAGTTTCATGCGCTGGTAGAGTTCCTCGCTGCCCGTCATCACCGCGCCGCCATCGCCGTAGCAGCCCAGGTTCTTCGAAGGGAAAAAACTGAGTGTGCCGCAGGTGCCGAGGGCTCCGGTTTTGCGACCCTTGTAGGTGGATCCGACGCCCTGGGCATTGTCCTCAATCACGGCGAGTCCGTGCTTCTCGGCGATAGCCAGGATGGGGTCCATGTCCGCCGGCTGTCCGAAAATGTGGACCGGGACGATGGCCTTGGTCCGATCGGTGATCAGCTCCTCGATGCGGCTCGGGTCCAGGTTGAAGGTCCTGGGATCGATGTCGGCGAACACCGGCACGGCACCGAGCAGGGCAGCGGCCTCGGCTGTGGCGATGAATGTGAATGCTGACGTAATGACCTCGTCGCCGGGGCCGATTCCCAGCGCCATCATGGCCACCTGAAGGGCATCCGTCCCGTTGGCGACGCCGTGGATGTACGGGATGTCCAGATAGCCCGCCAACGAGCACTCGAATTCGCCGACAATCGGACCACGAATGAAGGCGGACGTGTCCAGCACGTCAGCGATTTCAGCATCCACTTCATCCTTGATGGCGAGATACTGGGTGCGGAGATCGACCATTTGAATGGCCGGGCGGCTGCTGCTCATTCCTGTCTGTCAGTTGTGAAATGGAAGGACGGGGCGCAGGGTGCTCGCCCCGCTTCCCCAGAACGCTTGGAAAATGGAGAGGGTTCAGTCACGGAGTGACAGAGCTAGTCCCAGCCCTGGTTGTCCAGCAACTGGTCCTCAGGGACGTCACGAAACGGGCGGGCAGGATGACCGGCCTCAATCTGTCCGGCCTCTACATCATGCGTGAGCAGGGCTCCGGCGGCCACGACGCCATCCTTCTCGATGGTCCTGCCGGGAAGAATGACGGCTCCGACTCCGAGCCGGCCGCCCCGCCGAATGGTTACGCCCTTGAAATGCTTGAAGCGTTCCTCGGTGCGCCCCATGAAGTTGTCATTCGAGGTCAGCGTACCCGGCGCCACGAAGACGCGGTCCTCGAGGGTGGAGTAGGCGGTGATGTAGACGTTGGTCTCAAGCTTGCAGTACGCGCCGACGGTACAGTGATTCTCGATCGCAACGCCGCGGCCTACGATGGTGAAAGCGCCCACCGAGACGTCCTCACGCACCGATGCGAGGTCGGCCACGAGGACCTTCTCGCCAAGCGTGCATCCGGTGTAGATCACGGCGTTGGCGCCGATCAGGCATCGGTCTCCGATCACGGCCGGAGGGAGTTCACGCTCCCGGGTCACAGCGCTGTTCGGCGCACGCATGGGCTGCTTGCCGACGGATGTGTGCTCATCAATTCGGACGGCCGACCCGATGCGCGATCCGGCATGAATCACCACGTGGCTGCCAATCTCGCATCCGTCGCCGATGTGGGCGCCGGACATAATGACGGTGTGGTGCCCAATCGCACAGCGGTCGCCGATGGTGACGCCCGCCTCGATGATCGAGCCCATGCCGATCGTGGTTTCAGAGCCTATTCGGGCGGATTCGTGTACGTGATTCATGGGTGTGGCGCTGTGCGAACACTGGGTCAGGAGTCTGCCGCAATGGCGGCGGACATCGGGCAAAAAAAAAGGCCCGCACCCTGGGAAGGGCGCGGGCCTTTAAAGTACGAAGACGCGTGTCTCCGGAACAGATCTAGTTCGTTCCCAGAAGCTCCAGGAAGTGCTCGGCCGAGGCGCGGTAGCTACCTACGGCGGCACTCTGGAAGGCCGTCCGGGCCCCGGAGGCGTCGCCGGCATTCATCAGGGCCTCGCCCTTGACAAAGAAGATCTTGGCCTTGTCCGTGCGGCTGCCGCGGTGGAGTTCGAGCGCCTTGTCAGCTGCCTCGATGGCGTTGGCGGTCTCGCCCTTCGCCTGATGTGCCACAGCGGTGTAGTACATCACGTCGGCATCAGCCTCGACGTACTCAGTCACTTTGGCCAGGGCCTCAAGGGCCGCATTGGCATCGGCTGCCGTTGCGCCTGTTGAGGTGCGGCTGAGGGCACTGGAGGCGATGAACACGAAGTGCTCACGAATGGCATTCTCGGCCTTGCGAGCCGTGGCGCGATCCGCGTTGGCGCTGCCGACCTCGATGGTCTCCTGGAAGGTGGTCATCGCGTCGTCGATGCGATCCATCTTCTTGAGAGCCAGGGCCTTGCCGAGATAATTCTTGGCGTAGGTCGGATGGCGCGTGATGCCGTTCTCGAAGTGGACCAGGGCCGCGTCATAGTTTTCGCCACGCGTCTGGCGCACGCCGAAAGAGTACTCGATCTGGCCGATGATCTTGTTGGCACGGCCCTGAACGTCCGTGTCGCCTTCTGCCTTGGCGCCTTCAGCGGCCTCGGTGAATTTGCGGAGGGCCTCGGTGTAGTTCTTGGCCTCAGCGGCCACAAGGCCGGCATTGTAGGCCTCTTTGTACTCCTGAGCTGAAACGGGCGCCGCCATCAGGGCGACGAGGAACAGCAAGGAGAGCATCCGAAAGGTGCTTGAGCCGGTCATGTTGATCGGGATAATTGTGGTACAGTCTGGGTGGCTGGTCAAACCAGGGGGTGCCCGTACGAGACGGTGCGGAGCCGCGTCCAAATCCAGGAACCAACGGCCTTTAGAGACACAAAATCGTCTCGAAGACGTGGTAACGCGACCTTTTAAGGATGGGTTCCAGAAACGGCGGGGTGGCCGGTTCTGCCAAATGGACACCCAAGAAGCGCGCCAGTTTCCGAATACCGGGGTCAGAAATTCGGAACCATCGAATGTTCGCGGTAAAACCGCTCCACAATGTCCACTGCTTCGGACGCACTGTCCGTCACATGGAACAGATCCGGGTCACCTTCGGAGATCTTCCCCTCGGCCAGCATCGTGTTGTGGAGCCAGTCTACGAGGCCGCCCCAGTAGGCACTGCCCACAAGCACGACGGGGAATCGGGCAGACTTGGAAGTCTGGATTAGCGTCAGGGCCTCGAACAGTTCGTCCAGGGTCCCGAAGCCGCCGGGCATGACGATGAAGCCCATGGCGTATTTGACGAACATGACCTTCCGGACAAAGAAGAAATCAAAGTTGATGCTCTTGTCCGGATCAATGAACGGGTTGTTGTGCTGCTCGTGAGGGATTTCGATGTTGAGTCCCACGGACACTCCGCCCGCCTCGCGCGCACCCTTGTTTCCGGCCTCCATGATGCCGGGTCCACCACCGGTGATGACCCCGAAGCCCCGCCGCACGAGTTCGGCGGCCACGTCCACGCCCATCTGGTATTCGGGGTGGTCAGGCTTGGTCCGGGCTGATCCGAAGATGGACACGCAGGGTCCGATCTCCGAGAGTTTCTCGAAGCCATCGACGAATTCGCCCATGATGCGGAATACGCGCCACAGGTCCTTAATCCGCGTCTCGTGCCAGGTGTCGATCTCGGTCGGGCTCATCGACCGAAGGAATTGGTTGCGCTTGCGGGGATCCATACGAGGCTGGGCGTAAAACGGGCAGGGCGGGGACCAAAAAGAAACGGACCACCGGAGGTTTGATCCAAAGTTCCCACGGTAGCCGGGCGGTCAATCTATTTTCTGGCGGTGCAGTTGCTCAAACAGCTGCGCCGTCTGCCATCGTCTCGAACCATCCTGCATGCAATGAAACTCATCATTCCCATGGCGGGCCGCGGTACCCGCGTTCGTCCACATTCCCACGTTACGCCCAAGCCGCTCCTCAACGTGCGCGGAAAGAGCATGGTGGAGCGCATTGTGGACGAGTTCAACCAGAAGATGCCCCGCCCAATGACCGAGGGCGTTTTCATTCTGGCACCTGATTTCGGGGATGATATCAAGGGGCAGCTGGCAGACATCTGCGAACGCCACGGCATGAAGGCCCACTTCGCCGTTCAGGAATCCCCCCAGGGGACGGCCCACGCCGTGCGTGCCGCCAGCGAGCACCTGGATGGCGAAGGCGTGGTGGTATACGCGGATACCCTGTTCTACATGGACCCGCTCCCGGGATTTGGCGACGCAGACTGTGTGGCCTGGGTCAAGCACGTCGAGGACCCGAGTCGTTTCGGTGTTGCCGTTCGGGAAGGCGAACGCATTGTGGAGTTCGTCGAAAAGCCCAAGGAGCTGATTTCCCACGAGGCGCTGATCGGCATCTACTACGTGAAGGATCTCGCACAGTTGGGAGCCGGCATCGAGTACCTCTTTGATAACGGGCTGGCCGGACCGGGTGGCGAATACTTCCTGACGGATGCGTTCGACCGCATGCTCAAGCAGGGTGCGTTTTTCACCACTGCGGGCGTGACCGATTGGCTGGACTGTGGGACCAT